>CALRGH010000033.1 GCA_943357245.1 Candidatus Nomurabacteria bacterium | reverse complement strand
GCATTTTTGGGCCCCACGCAAAATGAAATCGATGCAGACAGCCGTCAGGCACTCATGAATCCAGATGTACTTTTTGTGCCGATTGGTGGTGGCGATATGTTGGATGCCACAAAAGCATACAAACTTGCCGTGTCGCTCGAACCGCTCATCATTATTCCGCTCGAATGGGATGGTAAGGATGGCGATGCATCGCTTAAGAAATTTCTGAAAGAAGCAGGCGAAGAAGGGGTTGCACCGGTAGATAAATTGGCATTGAAGCGCAAAGACTTGGATGGGAAGGAGGGAGATGTGGTGGTGTTGAGTTATACTTAGGTTTGTCCTTTGTGTCACCCCGGCGGAGGCCGGGGCCCAGGCGGAAAAGTTTAGCCTGGATCCCGGATCGCGCTTGCGACAAGCTTGTCCGGGACGACACAAAACACAGAAAAAAGAGACAAAAAACTATTTACTATTTACTACTACCTATTTACTAAATATATGTTAGATAACTATCTCGAAAAATTAAAACACAAACCAGAACACGTACGCCGTAACACCGCGCTTGTTGCGAGTGGGGTGATTACAGGTATCATTGTGCTCATTTGGGCATTTAGTTTGGGTAGTAGATTTGGTGGTGATAAACAAGCAAAAGGTGCTGATCCATTTGCTATCATCAAAAATGCATTCGGTGAAATTATTCATCGCGCAAAACCAGCCAGTCAGACAGGATTAGTCCAGCAAGGCGCGATAGAACTTAAAGGAGATAGTAAATAGTAAATAGTAAATAGAGAGCAAGAAAACACAGAACAAAAAACACTAATCACATGGCAAAAAAATCTGAACCACAAAAAGAAAGTACCGCACCGCTTCGTCCCGATAGTGGTATTGTGACGCGCGGTATTGTCGCAGAAATGAAAGAATCGTATATCAGTTATGCGATGAGTGTCATTATGGCGCGTGCGCTTCCTGATGTGCGTGATGGACTCAAACCGGTGCATCGCCGTATTTTATTTGCGATGCAAGAAATGGGACTTACCGGAAGTGCTCGCACTCGAAAATCTGCAGCCGTAGTTGGAGACGTGCTCGGAAAATATCATCCGCATGGTGATGCGTCTGTGTACGATGCGATGGTGCAAATGGCACAAGAATTTTCAACGCGCTATCCGCTTATTATCGGCCAAGGAAACTTTGGTACTATCGACGGTGATAATGCAGCCGCGATGCGTTATACCGAAGCAAAAATGTCCAAACTTGCAGGTGAACTCATGCGCGATCTCGACAAAGATACGGTTGATTTTCGTCCAAGTTATGACCAGACACGCAAAGAGCCGACCGTCCTCCCAACACAAGTTCCCAACCTTCTGTTAAACGGTACGCTTGGTATCGCCGTTGGTATGGCGACAAATATTCCTCCGCATAATTTAAGTGAAATTGTGGATGCAACGTTGCACTTGATAGAAAATAAAGAAGCGACCAACGAAGACATGATGCAATTTATCCAAGGTCCGGATTTTCCGACTGGTGGTATTGCGTATGGGGGTAAAGATATGGTGCATGTGTATGCATCTGGTCGTGGCGGTGTTGTCTGTCGCGGTGAAGCAGAAATTGTCGAACAAAAAACAGGTCAAGCGCAAATTATCATCACGTCTATTCCATATCGCGTCAACAAATCTTCAATGATTGAAAATATCGTTGATCTTATCCGCGATAAAAAATTGGAAGGAGTCAAAGATATTCGCGACTTGTCGACCAAAGATATTCGCGTCGTTATTGATTTAAAAAATGGCGTCCACCCACAAAAAGTATTGAACTTTTTATACAAACACACACAGCTCGAAAGTACGTTCCATTTTAATATGGTCGCACTCGTGAATGGGGTTCCACAAACACTTTCCGTCAAATCCATTCTTTCTGAATTTATTTTACATCGTCAAGAAGTTGTCCGACGCCGAAGTCTCTTTGATCTTGGCAAAGCAAAAGACCGCGAACATATTCTTTTGGGTTTGAAAAAAGCACTTGATCATATTGACCGCGTGATCACGGTTATTCGTGGATCAAAAGATACGGCAATTGCAAAATTAAATTTGATGAAAGAGTTCAAATTCTCAGAACTCCAAGCGACTGCAATTTTGGAAATGAAATTGCAAAAGCTCGCTGGTCTTGAACGCAAAAATGTTGAACTCGAACTTAAAGAAAAGCAAGATATTATCGCATTTTTGGAAGACTTATTAAAGAGCGAAAAAAAGATGCTCAAAGTTATTGCAACCGAACTTGCAGAAATGAAAGAAAAATATGGTGATGAACGCAAGACCAAGATCATGAAAACAGGGGTGAAAATGCTCTCCGATGAAGATTTGATTCCTGAAAAAGAATCTATGCTCGTCTTTACTTCGGGTGGCTATGTGAAGCGCACCGATCCAGACGAATATCATGCACAGCGCCGCGGTGGTGTGGGTGTGGTTGATCTTGAAACAAAAGAAGAAGATTTTATCACGATGTTACTCTCTGCAAATACGCACAGTGACTTGTTGTTCTTCACGAATTTGGGCAAAGCGTATCAGATAAAAATGTATGAAATCCCAGAAGGCAAGCGCGCAACCAAAGGTAAATCAATCATGAATTTCCTCACACTTGCAGATAATGAGCAGGTCATGTCTATTCTCCCTGTATCGAAAGAGAAAAAGGCAAAAGGAAATACCAGCGAACAGTCGCTGATGTTGGTCACCAAAAATGGTACCGCGAAAAAAATGGCGTACTCCAGTTTCCGTGATGTGCGTCGCAGTGGGTTGATTGCAATCAAGCTCGATGACAAAGACAGTTTGCAATCTGCGCACTTGGTAGAGAAAAATGATGAAGTATTGTTGGTTACGAAAGACGGTCAGTCCATTAGATTTAAAGAAAGTGATATCCGAGAAATGGGACGCACTGCAGGTGGTGTCCGCGGTATGAAAATAGACAAAGGCGATACACTTATTGGTGTAGATGTGGTCTCTGGCGGCGACAACAATGCACATTTGCTTACTATGTCAGC
>CALRGH010000032.1 GCA_943357245.1 Candidatus Nomurabacteria bacterium | reverse complement strand
ATGCGGATGCCGGAGGCTTGTTCTGCTTCGGTTATCGCTTTTTGAAGTGATGTTTTACATTGGTCAGCATGTACGATAAATCCATGACGGACACCACGAGTAAGTGCGGTGCCGGCACCAAGAAAAAGCGGAACACCTTCTTTTGTCCGTTCAAAAATAATTACTCGAGTCTCAAATGACCCGATATCAATACCGACGAAAATTTTCTTTGCCATTTACCTGCCTAAATTTGTAGTGCAAACATCATTCAATTTAAAAAATAATTGGATGATCCCTCCAAGATAAAAGAATTGACTAAACTCTTCAAAATTTTGGCGGGTGAAGTGTGCTTGCCGAGGAAAGGGTTATTGCTTCGGTTGCGAAAAATTAAATTTTTTCAACCAAAATCTCTCTCGTTGTTCCATTGTACTACCATGATCGAATCCTTTCAAATGGAGTAATCCGTGGATAAACAAATAACCGACAAAATCTGCGTACGACATGTCGAAATTTGCTGATTCTTTTTTTGCAGTGGGCAGGTGCATGACGATTTCTCCAGCATTTTTTGAAAGAGGAAATGATAATACATTGGTCGGATAATTTTTTCCGCGATATTGATTATTGAGTGTTTGTGATTCTTTTTTTGTTGCAAAGACGATAGAGAGTTCGTATTTTTTGCCGAGAATTGCTTCTGCTATCGCAACAAAAGGCAAGGATGGAACCTTGCCTTTTGTTTGTATTGCTATAAGAGAGTTAGTAGTACCGAGTGCCATGACCTTTAGGGTAAATTAGCGTCGGCGCTTTGGATCAATAGTGACCTTGCCGAGTTTCTGGAGTCGAGTAAATTCTTTTGCGCGGACAAGTTTCTTGAGTGCAGATTTCTTGCCAGAGAGTTTTGATTTGTCACGTTCGTTGTAGCGATTTTTCTTAACCTTTTGCAAAAGACCTGTTTCTTGTACACGACGAGTAAAACGGCGGAGGACACTCGCGCTGTTCTCTGTTGCTCCTTTTTTGATTTCTATGACGATAGCCATAGGGAAGATAGTAGCATGGAAAGAGCTGTTTTGCAACCCATCTAGTAAGTAGCTGTGTTAAAGGAGCGACGTCGGATGGACGGTAACATCAAATGATTGCGGGAGGGAAGCGAGTTTTTCAGCAAGGACAGTATCAGCGACAACTGATTTGAAACTGCCGGTTACGCAAAAGCTTTTGCGAGGGACTTTTAGGAGCATGCTCATTTCGTGGCGATTATTTGGTCGGCGAATAGGATTGTAAATAAAAAGAGGATTGTATAGTGCGTATGCTTCCGTGAGATCTTTTTCTGTTGCTTGCAAATCATCTTTCTGACCGACAATGCTGACTTTGATGAGTTCGGTATACGGCGGGTAGCCAAGTATTTTTCGAAGTGCTAATTCTTCTTTAATTGTTTCAAATAACGTGCCTTGTTTTATTGCACGTACGAGACTGTCGGTTGTTTTTCGAGTTTGGATGACAAGATTTTCTCCAGTGAGTTCGGCGAGACTATTGTAAAGTGCGATTACTTTGTCGGTGATGCTATGACTTGGAATAAGCAGGAGTGTGTCGAGAGAACTAATAACAATAGTGGGTATAGTATCGAGCAAATAATAAAGCGCCATTTCGGTGCCAACCAAGACACCACCTTTTGTTGCGTAAAATGCGTCGATAATTTGTTTTGCTTGCGCGTGAGTTTTTGCGTGCTCTTTGTCGAGCAAAAATATTTTTTTTGGATCCACGAAATCCTTTACTTCTGCAACGGCTTTTTGGGTACCGCTTCCAACAGGATATAAATTCCAACTCGCGCAATTTTCGCAGACGACACTCGCTGTTTTTGTAATACCACAGTGCGTGCACATAAAGAACCGTTGCGTGAGGCCGTTTGCTCCGCCAGCTGGCGGATCTTTTTCAAATAACGACAGTGCTTTATTACAAGTTGCACAATGGACCACTCGTCCGCAATCGCGACAAATGGTGACTCCAGCGACTCCTTTTCTGCTCGCCATAATGAATACATGTTCACCTCGCTCTACCGTGCGTGCAATGCTGTCTTTGGTGTCTTGCATAAGTGCGTCGTCACCTTTACTTTCAATCCATACTTCTTTGTACTGTTTGGTAAATCTGAAGGTGATAGGTGCGGCTTCGGTGAGTTCTCGTTCGAGTACTCGATGATATGTTTCGATGCGGAGCGTAGTGTCAGCCAAAATAAATCGTGCATGGCGTTCTTCGGCGACGAGTTCAACCATGACGCGAATATCTGCGTGTGGTCGGCCAATAGTGATATAAATGTCGCGATTTTCTTTTTCAACGATATACGTGGCGATATCAGAGCGGTCGAAAGAAATAAATGAACCGGTGGCGATAAAAAGAATCGGATGATCATGGTTGCGCGCATCTTGCAATCGTTTTGCTATTTTTTTATCAGACTCATCACCTGAAAATGCGAAGACATGTTGTTCAACACCCTTCCCTAGAACACGCAAGAAAAATTGTACATCGCGATGACTTGGACAACAGAGGAAGACGGATTCTTTTTTTGCAAATGAGGTACGGACGATTGTTTTGTAGTACGACATGCGCTCTTCAAGGGAAGCTTGATAGGCGATTTTTTCTGAGATCAATGAGTCGGCGCCTCCGCCAGCTGGCGGATTAGTCGGCGCCTCCTTCGTGTACGCAAGCAATAATGCATTCGGGACAAAAATATCGATGAGTGTGCCGGTAGTCGTAACAAAATAAGTCTTTGCACGCGCACAGGCGCGCATAAATGCGAGAGGAAATCCAGATGGGCCTTGGACGGAGGTTATTTTTTTGAGATTAAATGCAGCGTTTTTAAGTTCTGTTTTGACATCGCTCGCATTTTCAATATCAACAACGAGTGCTTTTATTTGCTGTTTGCGAACAGGGACCGTAACAATATCACCAAGAGCCACCTCTTTTTGGGTGAAATAGGTCAATTGCTCTTTCTGCACTTTTTTAGAGAGGGGAAGGACGGTGACGATGTGCATAAGGTGAGTATACCCCCACACCATACTTTTACGAAAAAGTTGGTGTGGGGGTATACAGTATCGAGTATGCGGTATACAGTATTGACATAAGCGCAGGATTTGCCTTCGGCAAATCCTGCGCTCTCCATGCTACTTGCTACCAGTCCCTAGCTACATTTTTCCTCCTGTGGATATGCGCCGTTGCTCCATATATATGCGTGATACAATTTATATACTATTAGCATTTAATAATTCTGCGTACGCGCATAACATATAAATTTATGATGGATAAACCAGCGAGAGATTTTTTTAACAGTGCAACCGTGATTGCACTTGTTATGGTGGTCGGTGCCTTTGTCCTTTTTAATGCAGGGAAAAATGATTCTAATCAAGCGCTTGTGTTAAACGGGGACACAACTCCTCCGACTGTCGCTATTATTGCACCAGCGCCTGGTCCTATTTCAGGAACGGTGACTATTACCGTGAATGCCACAGATGCAAGTGGTATTTCTCGTGTAGAAATCAAACGCGGATTTAATGCATTTACGGCAAATGGCGTTTGCGGTAATTGTACAAAGGATACAAACGGTAACTATATCTATGTATTTAATACTGATTCGTATGGTAATGGCACGTATACTTTCCAAGCTATTGCGTATGATAATGCAAACAATGCAGCAACCTCTCTTCCTGTTGCTTACACAAAAGGAGTGACTGGTTCAACTAGTGGAGGTACGACAGGTGGCACAACAGGAGGAACAACAACGTCAAGTACTGGAGTTTCAAATTTACGCGTGACCTCTGCACAACCGAATTCCCTTACACTTGCATGGGCAAATGGCCTAGGAGGTGAAGGTACTGCTGGGTACAATCCATACGGCTATACGATTTATGTAAATGGGGTATTGAAAGCGACAAGTAATACAACAAATTATATAATTAGTGGTTTAACCGCAAACACAACGTATACGATTGCAGTAAAATCAAAAGATTCTACAGGAGTTGAATCTGCAGCGGCGACAATTTCCGGAAAAACAAGCGCTGGTGATACACAAGGACCAAGTCCTGTGTACAACTTTATGGTTACTTCAAAGACAATGAGTAGTATTACTGTGTCATGGTCTCCATCAACAGATAATGTAGGCGTATCAAATTATCGTCTGTATAAAAATGGTGCACTCGCAGGTACATCAACAAGCACAAGTTATACGTACACTGG
>CALRGH010000031.1 GCA_943357245.1 Candidatus Nomurabacteria bacterium | reverse complement strand
AGTTGGCCGTTTACACGAATCACCGGCATTCGAAGTGCAGAAAGATGAAGGTCAGAACCTCCTTCGTGTATAAGCGTACTAATCAATGAGTCAACTTCTTGCGCGTAATCCATTGGTATAAAAAATTATTTAATAAATAAAAATTACTTCTTTTTTGATAAAATCTCCGCAACTTTTGCAACAACTTCTGAAGGTGTTGACGATGCTTTTACGATATATCCATCAGCACCAAGCGATGTTCCTCGGTCTACATCAACTTGTTGTCCGCGATTTGATAAAATAATAATTACCGAATTGCCAAGTAATTTTTCTGCACGTAATTTTTCAAGCAGTTCAAACCCGTCCATACCCGGCATGACAATGTCGGTGAGAAAAATATCTGGAGCAACGCCTTGTTTCATTTTCTCATATGCTTGATCTGACCCAAGTGCTGTATCCACCGCATATCCTGATTGAGAAAATTTAAGTGAATACATATCAAGAAGAAACGTATCATCATCGATGATTAATATTTTTTTCTTTGTTACTGTGTCGTCTGCCATATATCTTTTTAGTATATCATAATTAAAGTTCACTATAGACCTCTTCAAACGGCAACTCCCCTTTCAAACTCTTAATAATCGCATCTTCTTTCATGGTGAGCATTCCTTGCGCGCGAGCTACTTTCCAAATTTCACTTTCAATCGGATTGGTAAGAATTACTTTTTGCATTTCTTTGCCAACTTTAAACATTTCAAAGACAGCGATACGCCCACGAGTACCTGTTGGACATTCTGCAGACGGGACTACGTTGTATTTTTCGGTAATATTTTCTAATCCATATTTCTTTTTAACTTCTGGTGTTGCATCTGCAAACTGTTTATCAATCAATAATTTTGTTGGCTCATCGATAGCTACTTTTTGTCGAGATTCTGGACACACAATACGCGCCAAGCGTTGTGCGATAGCGAGGACGAGTGTTGGTGCAATAAGATACGGATCAATTCCCATATCTATAAGACGTGGAATCACCCCAACCGCATTGTTCGTGTGCAGTGTCGAAAATACCAAGTGACCCGTAAGTGCTGCTTGAATAGCAAGTTGTGCTGTTTCTTTATCACGAATTTCTCCCACCATGATCATGTCGGGGTCTTGACGCAAAATAGAACGGAGTCCATTTGCAAATGTATAGCCGATTTCTGGCATCACTTGTGATTGTGATACATCAGGAATCTGATATTCCACTGGATCTTCAAGGGAGACAACGTTGTAGCGTTCACGATCAAGCGCATTTAGCATTGAGTAGAGTGTCGTTGATTTACCCGAACCTGTCGGTCCGGTGATGAGCACGAGTCCGAATGGTCGCGCAAGCGCTTCTTTGACCAACGCCAAATTATCTTCCGTCAGCGCAAGTGAATCAAGGTTGCGAATACCTTTTTCTGGGTCAAGAATACGCATCACGACTTTTTCGCCATAGTACGATGGAAATGTTGATACACGAAACTCGACTTTACGTCCGGAAATACGTGTTGCAAATGAGCCATCTTGTGGTTTTCGTTTTTCATCAAGACGCAATTTTGCCAAGATTTTGATACGCGCAACAATCCCCGCGAATACGTTCAGCGGTAAAATAAGCGATGTGTGCAAAATACCATCCAATCGAAATCGTACTTTCACTTTGTCGCCTGTTGATTCAATGTGAATATCGGATGCATTACCTTCTGTCGCATGACGAAGAATAACGGCAACGATTTTGATAATTGGCGCATCTTCAACAATTTTTGCTTCATCTGTATTACTTGTTGTGTCGTGACTAATAATTTCGACACCAGACGTATCAACATCCGCAAGCTCACTATCTATTTCTGAAATTGCTGCCTCCACTTCGCCGGTGAGCCCTTTATAATTCTCCACGATACGTTCAAAATTCGCTTTTGAGATAAGAAAAAGTTTGTAGGGCAGATTGCTTTTTGAGGTAATGAACTGTAGCGCATTATTTGCTGCAGTATCTTCTGGATCAACAATCCCCACTTCGAGCACTCCATCGTGAAGCGAAATAGGAATAAACTGATAGTGCCGAGCAGCATCTTCAGGAATATATTTTAAAATATCAGCAACCACCTTACTCGAATCAACATCACGAAACGGCAATCCATAATAATTAGATTTAAATGAAAGCAATGTTTCTTTTGAAACACCAAAATCAGTAAGCGCACTGTCTAAATCGCCACCATATTTTTCATTGGCGGTTTTGACGAGACTTGGAAGGTCGGTTTCCTTCAAAGCTCCTTGTTGTACGAGCGCATCAAGGAGGCTCATATTAGTTTCCTGTTACGAGGTCTAATGTACGAAACGATTTTATAGGACTTGAGTATTTGATTTTATTAATTTCAACAACAGCACGAACATAGTACGTAGTACCAGGTTCAAGGTCAGTAACTGATTTTGAAAATGCGCCAGATGCAATAAGTGCTGTTTTACTTGCAACTTGAGGAGTTGAACCGTATTCAAACCAACGAGTCATCACCACTTTGGCTGGTGCGCCGGTAATCGTAGTGGTAAATGTAGCCCCTGTTTTTGTAATAGCGCTTGGTGCAACAAAGCCAACATTGAGCGCACCTCCTTGTGCAAGTGATGCATCTGAACCAATTGGTGCAAATGGGTTTGGGCGTCCTTCATTGCCTGGTTGAATAAGTTCATACGTATTATCAGTCAACAATCCAAAACTTTGATTGCTAAACAAATCAGTGTTGAGTTTTATTCCTTGAATGGCGAGTAATGTAGAGAGGAATCCGCTCGCGAGTGCTGAGGCATCTCCTGAGACAACATCCCCTGCAGTTACGCCTGTTTGTGACAAACTACTACCAAAACTGATATTATCTTTCGTGCTGTACACACCGACAAAAATTGCGGTGAAGATGACAACTCCAAAAATAATTTTTTTAGTGTGTGATTGCATATATTAGCTTTTCAAGTAATAGGTAGTAATAGTGACATTGTATTTCATGATGCCTTTGGTATTGGTGTCGGTAGAAGAGAAATCAATCGATTTGAAATCAACAAGACGAAGTGTCTTTTCCATTTCACCCATAAATTGAATGAAACTTTCATAACTGCTTTGTGTGGTGAACATTACTTTAAATTCAGTGTACGGTTTTGCATCTTTTGCTGTTTTGGTCGATTTTGATGATTTCTGTGCATTTGGATCAGTATCAAACTTAACATTGGTAAGTGCCATGTCGTATTTTGCGCCAAGTCGTTCCATTTCAAGGACGAGACGGATGTTGTCGGCATTATCTGGAAGTAACTTATTCAACCGATCCATATCATCAGGCGAGACCGCGTTGTATTTTGCAACAAGTGCATCGTACTCAGCAACAAGTTTATTAGATTTTTCAACCGCATCTTCATAAATCAATTTATCAGCTTGCAGCTCTTTTACTTTTGCATACATCGGATTAGTAACGTACATAAATGAAAGTACGGATGCGATGACAAGTAATGCTGGAAAAATATATCTGAACATACTAGTTTGTTGATAAATCTGATAATGGTGTATTCGGATCAATAACAGCCCCCGTTGTCGGATCAGTTACTGGGTATATTGCAGTTCCCTGATCTACTGGAATCACTGCGTCTTCTACACTTTTTGTATACGAAAGAAAATCAGGATCAACTACCATCGTCAGATCAAAGTTGACTCGTCCTCGATCATCAAGTGATAAGTTTGAGAAGAATGGATCATGGAGTGCTGACTCGCTTTTAAATAAATCTGCCTGTAATGCAATCGGGGTATAGCCACCAGCAGAACGACCAGACATGGAGACAAGCATTTGTTTTGTCTGCTCGTTTATTTCAAAACTAAACCGAGTGTACTGAATAGTTTTTAAGGTGAGCATTTGTAATGCTTGAAATATTGGGGTGATTAATTGGTGATTTTCGATCAAGGTACCAGCGGCATTCAATCGGTTGTCGAGTTTTTGGATTTGTGCAACTTGATCCATATTTACTTTTGCTTGGTTTGCTTTAATTTGCGCATCAAGTTTGTCTATATTCCCTTGAATAGATACTTTCCAAAAATAAACCCCAACAAGTGCAGCGAGTGCAATAAAAAAGATAATCGTACCCAAAAAGATAAGTATGTTTACCGGCTGTTTATGAGCTCTCGGTTCTTCGTGGAGTGTCTTCTTTGGAATGAATGAAGTGTTGATAGTTTGATCCATAAATAAAAGTGATTGATATACAAAAAGTATACTACGTATAGAGAACTACCAACAATAAGTAATCCACAG
>CALRGH010000030.1 GCA_943357245.1 Candidatus Nomurabacteria bacterium | reverse complement strand
GATTTTGAGCAAGGGCTCGTACTATTTCTTTTGCAAGTGCTCCACCGGGAGCGATTTGATTAATGGAAACATCTACGATTTCATGTTCTACGAGTTTTCGTAATTCTTTGGATATCTCTTTCATCTTCTTCTTGAACTCATTTTTTTTCGAATGAGAACCAATTTCTCCGCGCAATATGTCAAAGGTGGTGTTGCCGACCGCATCTCGAGCGCCACCTAATGCTTTTTGGGTCATTTGCTGACACCAATTAACTCCATAAAAGGGTTTGTAGGCCCCTGTTGCTCGTAGAAAAAGTGTAAATCCTATATCAAGCGCAAATCCGTTACTATCTTCAGCCCCACTTAAGATAAGTGCATAAGGGACGGGAAGGGTAGATAGATAGGGCGTCATTTCATCATAAAAGACGAGTGTTTGCTCGTTTGTTTCTTGATCGAGACGCCATTCTTGTCGCTGTAATCGATATTCCTTCACTTTTACAATTAAAGGAAATCCTTTCCATACACGACCCCACAAAATGTATTTTGAAATAAAAGATGATCGTGTCGCGCCTTTACTAAAGGTACCGTTCAATGCATCTATGTGTTGGTTGTTTCCTCTGTATAAAAAGCGATGTCGAGCACCTCCTTGTTCAAGGGCTACAACTTGTTCTTGAGGGACATTAATAAAAAATCCTTCGTTTGTTTTTGCTTGTGTGATGACAAGAAAAACAAATCCTGCGTAAAATATAGCGACACCTAAGAGGATGACTCCTCCGGCGGTAATGATTTCGATGAGTGTTTCCATGTGGTTATTTTTTTTGTTTTCAAAGAGTGAATCTCTATTTACTTTAATTATAAAAATACAAAAAAATAGAAGCAATAGGTTTATACACAGATTTTAGGAAAAGAGAATCTATGGACAAATAAAAAAAGAGGTTGGACTTGGTCACGGATATTTTATTTGCCGACGCAAATAGATTTAGTCACGAACAAAACAAAGACTTTCCCGCGACTAAAACTTTTTCGTCAAAAAGTTTTGTCTGGGCACCGCCTCGCGATTTTTTGAAGCAAAAAATAACGCTCCGGCGTTCAAGTCCTCTACGCGAGCAAAGCAGTTTGCTCGCTCTCCAGCACAAATTTTAAAACACCCAACTAGTTGGGTGTTTTAAAATTTGTGCCGGAGAGAGGACTTGAACCTCCACAGGATTACTCCCGCCTGCTCCTAAGGCAGGTGCGTCTACCATTTCGCCACTCCGGCATTTTTTAGGAGTCTCCCGCGACTAAAACTTTTTCGCCAAAAAGTTTTGTCTGGGCACCGCCTCGCGATTTTTTGAAGCAAAAAATAACGCTCCGGCGTTCGACTCCTACCCGCGAGCAAAATAGTTTGCTCGCTCGGGGGGACACGTTTAAAAACTTTGCTCTGAAAGTTTTTAAACGTGTCCGCCCGGTAGGAGTCGAACCTACGACCTTCTCCTTAAGAGGGAGCAGCTCTACCAACTGAGCTACGGGCGGATATATATTTAATTCTTAATCCTTCTCTTATACCACTATCAGCAGGTACCTACCAAGACAGCGTATGGGCGGATATATATTTAATTAAGTAATCTCAAAGTAACACATGAATCTAACAAATCAAAGTGGGTCAGGCGGGAATCGGTCACAAATAATTTTCTGCCGACGCAGAAAATTTTCGCGACCCCGCCTCGCGGTTTTTCGAAACGAAAAACATCGCTGCGGCTTTCGACTCCCACACGCGAGTAAAGCAGTTTACTCGCTCTCGGGCACAAATTTTAAAACAGAGTTATTCTCTGCTTTAAAATTTGTGCCCGAGGTGGGAGTCGAACCCACATCCCTTACGAGACACCATTTTAAGTGGTGCGCGTATACCAATTCCGCCACTCGGGCATTTTAAATGTATAAAGCTTCGCTTTGTACATTGAGGCCTGGGGCGGAATTGAACCGCCGTATATTCCTTTTGCAGAGGAATGCCTTACCACTTGGCTACCAGGCCCAAAAAACAGGGAATAGCTTATAGCGAATAGCTTATAGTAAAGCACCGCAAAAAACTGTACCTAAACTATACCCTATCACCTATAAGCTATCAACTCTTAAGAAGTAACTCATCAATCCGCTGGCGGTTTTTTTCGCCAAGATCGATTTTGAAGGTGATGAATGGCACGTGATGCCAGTTCACCGTCTTTTGCAACGTGTCGCGAATATCGCTCGCGTGGCGACCACAAAAGGCGAGTGCTGCTGCTTCTTTGTCTGCAGGCAATACAGAAATAAAAATAGTCGCTTGTTTCAAATCAACACTTACGTCTGCGTTCGTAACAGAAATAAGCGCGGTGTGGTTGTCCGCTTCAGCAATCTTTGTTGCGGCAATACGCATCAGTTGTGGTTTTATTTTTTCGGTGCGATCAAACATACATTAGTAAATAGATAGTAGTAAATAGTAAATAGACAAAATGATTACTTCGTAATCATTTTGTAGGCAACTAACACATCTCCCGGAGCGATTTCTGTTTTTGTTTCGACGTGGATGCCACATTCAGTATCTTGGGCGACTTCGCGCACTTTCATTTTTCCACTTTCCATGTTGATGATAGTACCAGCGCCAATTTCAAAATCACGACGCATGATTTTTATTTTTGCGTCACTTGCGATGACGCCTTCAATCACCCGTCCACCAATAATCTGCTTGTCTTTAGTGCGACTAAATGTTTTAAGTACTTTCAACATACCCGTTGTTTCTGCTGTTTCAAATCGAGGACGGCGAGCATCCATGATTTCTTTCATGTAATCACTGATTTTGTAGATAATATCGAATAGCTGAATGTTGACATTATTTGCATCGACGAGTTCACGTGCTTTCGAATCAAGTTTTGTATTGAAGCCGATGATAATAGAATTTGGATCACTGAGCACAAGTTTTACATCTGCTTCGCCAATCGCGCCTGCGCCTTTTGCAACGCACTTTATTTTTATTTTCTCATCGTTTAATTTTAAAAGTTCGTTCAACACCGCTTCAGATGTACCAAATACATCTGTTTTGATGACAATCGGCACAATGACCACATCATCTGCATGTGTCTCGTCGGTGCGACCTTGCGTGCCTGATTTTTTAGCATTAGTAAATTCTTCTTGTGCGTGTTCTGCTTCTTTTTTACTTCCATACGCAACAAAGAGTGAACCAACGTCTGGCATCACGCTCCAGCCGACAATACCGACAGGAGACGATGCGTGCACTTCTTTGATTGCTTTGCCATTAAAGTCTTCCATGATACGTGTCGTTGCAAGGGCATTACCGGAAACGATGAACATACCACTTTTGAGCGTGCCGTCTTTTAGAATGAGGGTTGTGTTGATACCGCGCTTTGCATCAAGATGTGCTTCGATAATGTAGCCTTCTGCTGGCTTACTTTGGAGGACTGCAAGATTTGCAACTTCAGAGACGATAAGAATAAGATCAAGTAATTCGTCGATACCGGCGCCTGTTTTTGAAGACACTGCAGCAAACGGAATATCGCCACCGTACCCTTCGAGGTAAACGCCGTGTTCAGAGAGATCTTGTTTTACTTTTTCAATATTCGCATTTGGTTTGTCGATTTTATTTATCGCAACAACGTAGGGAATGCCACTTTCCATAATGGTCTTCCACGCTTCTACCGTTTGTGCTTTGACGGAATCTTCTGCAGAGACGACAAGAATAGCGATATCCGCTGCGAGTGCACCGCGTGCGCGCATGAGCGTAAATGCTGCGTGACCTGGTGTATCGAGAAACGTAATTTTTTGCTCTTTTCCTTTTGCGTCTTTATGCACGACTTCGTAGGCAGAAAGATGCTGGGTAATGCCGCCAGCTTCACCATCTACAATATTGGAACGGCGAATATAATCGAGGAGTGTCGATTTGCCGTGGTCAATATGTCCCATCACGACCACTACTGGTGGACGGGTTGTTAGTGCTTCTGTTTTCATTATTATTTGGTGACTTTTTCTTTTGCTTTACCGAGTGCGTGGTCTTCTTCATTGGTTAGCTCGTACTCACTTGTACCACTTGCGACAGGTTTTGCAAAGACACTCATGCGTTCTCGGGAATAGAGGCCTGTCATGACGACGCCGTTTTCTTCTTCATCCAAGAGTGCGATGGCGAAGCTCTGATTGCTACCAGAATCCTCAAACGGATTGTAGCGGAGCATGTGGACGCCTCGGAGGCTTGTCTTCAAGCGCTTGTCGTGATTTGAGAGAGTGCGCGCCGTGTTTTCTTGATCGGTCATCACGTGATCTACCATTTTTCCCAAGTGCTCCATGTGTACTTCGAGACTTGCTGCGTTACGCCCGCGAAATATCTTACGGAGACGGATAAGTACCGAAATAGATAATACGATAGCTATAAGCGAGAGTAAGGCTACTCCTGCTAAGATAAGGAGAGT
>CALRGH010000029.1 GCA_943357245.1 Candidatus Nomurabacteria bacterium | reverse complement strand
TAATTATGGCGTTTTTTATTTACGACTATTGAAAGACCCTAGGAGATTCGAAGGCCGCAGCGGGGACCCAAGTCACCAGACTTGGGCGCGAGGCGGGGTCGCGAAAAATTATGAGCGACGGCGAATAATTTATTTGTGACCGAATCTCCTAGTTAGTGAGCAACGGCAAAAATTTAGTCACGGGCGAATCTCTTTTTTTTATACCCCCACCAATTTAATCGCCGTATATAAGACAGCAACGCCCAGCACGGTCGCGACACTCGTCCAAAGGGTTGGGTGGGCATGATGACTTTCGGGCAAGAGATCGGAGGCACCGATGTAGAGGAAAAATCCGGCGAACATTGCAAGCATCACCGCGAGAAATTGTTCGGGTACTGAGAAAAAAAGTGTTGAGAAAATACCAAGTACTGGCGCAATGGCGTCAATAAAAAGCCATTTGAATGCATCGCGTTTCGTGCCACCGTTTTTTAATATTACATTTACGGTATTGATGCCATCAGAAAAATTATGGACCAAGACTGCGACCGCGACAATTGCACCAACTGCTGGAGAAATTTGAAATGCGAGGCCAACAGCAACACCATCTAAGAAACTGTGAATAGACAAACTTCCGGCACCGAGTATCCCACGTTTTTTTGTACCGTGATTATGCTCATCATCACTTGTGTGCGAGTGTAAAATAACAAACCGATCAAGCAACATGAAGACAATAAAACCGAGTGCCGTAAACGACATAATGGTCGATGCATCAAAATACGCACCACCTAATTCAAGTGCTTCGGGAATAAGGTCAAAAAATGCGACCGCGATGACTGCGCCGGCAGAAAATCCTAATATAAGGTGGAGTTTGTCTTTGCTTTTAATAGCAAAAAATCCTCCTAAATATGTTGCGGTAAATGCGCCGATCGCTAAGATAATAAGCATGTGTTGTGCATAGTACCATGAAAAACTGTAGAAATCAATAAATTAAAATTAGTTTCCTGTTACTTGTCCGAGAATATGTTTTACGAAATCAGAAAATTTTGCACCGACAAGTTCAAGCTTTGCACGAAACGGCGAGTGTGTATCAAGCGCTGGTTGTGCATCTACTTCCAAGAAATATAATCCGCGCGGGGTGAGCATAAAATCTACCGTTGCATACGAAGGTAAATCAAATGCATCTTTGAGCGCATCAATATGTTTGGTGAGTTCTTGATCCATCTCCTCTGAACGACGAAGTGCAGCAAAACGATGCGTTCCCTCTTTTCGCGTGATTGCATCTAGTATCGGCCCCTCATGCATTGTTTCAACAGGGATAAGCTGATACCAATCTTGTCCACGGAATCCTCGAATACCTCCAGCAACAACTTGTTTGCCATCGATATATTCTTCGATCAATAAATCCCCTTCTTCTTGCATACTCGCGCGGAGTGCATCTTCAAGTTCTGGTGCCGTAAATGCAAAGCGGACTCCTTGCGACGATCCGCTCGATAATGGTTTGATGACCCACGGCGGTGCCATGGTGCGAATTGTTTCGCGCACCACTGTCTGTACATATTCTTCTTCTCCAAATTCGGTAATGCGAATATCGGGGATGGTGAGCGATGTCGCGGTCTTGATACCAAGTGATTCTGCAATTTCTTTTGCACGCGCTTTGTCGAGTGATTGTGCACCAGCAAATCTCGATGCACCAATGACCGGAATACCTGATTGTTGTAATATTTCTGCAACGTCACCATTTTCTCCCGCACCTCCGTGTAATGCATTCCAAATAATATCCACAAACACACCTAGGTGTTCCGGTGGCATTTGTCGTCCTCCGATATACCATTGACCGTCACGCGTAAGCAACACATCTACCGCTTCATGCGTATCCGCAAATTCTGCGCGAAGCACTTCCAAAAGCGCTGCTCCGGTTTTGAGTGAGATATCGTATTCATTACTGGTACCGCCACGAAGGACGCCGATTCGTTTCATTGGTTAGTAAATAGATAATAGTAAATAGTAAATAGAGAACACATACATAGTATATAGTGAACAGTGAAAAGCGAACAGGGTGTGATGCACAGATACTGCATACTAAATACAAAATACTCCTTATCGATTGACACAAGCTTTGCAAAAGAGTAGTCTATAGAAAATTCAAAATTATGAAACAATCAATCCCTTGGTTCATTGGTTTTCTTTTGTACATTTTTCTCATGCTTGTTGCCCCACTTACTCAATTTGGAGGTTGGTTTCCTTCACTGAAAAGTGACCATTATCTCTTACTTGGTCTTCTTTGGGTGATTACTGTTTTGTTTGCTCTTCTATTGATGATATTATTCATCTTTGGTTTTGCTTTATTTTTAAAAATAGCAGACGAAGATGAAACAATATATGACAACTCTGAATTTTTAGACGATGAATCTCTTGATTGACCACAAAAATAAAATCCCGCACAATATGCGGGATTTTTATTTTAGAAATTGTTTGCCACGCTTTTTTCGATGAAATCCAATTGCAAATCTATGAGCTTCGGCATTCGCAAGAAGTATTGCATTCGAGTGTGCCATGATAATTCCCTGCTCGCCCAAAAAAGCACGTGCTTTGTGCGCGTCGTTTTTTATAACAGCAACAACCGGAATATTGTAGCCATATTTCAACAATACTTTTTCTGCGACATTTTTCTGCACATCATTGCCATCCACCACAATAAGCTGTGGCAAATCCCAACCAGGATGTCCCAATCTCCGGCGCAGTACTTCACCAAGGGCTGCAGGATCGTTTGATCTATCCACACTCATAATATTGAATTTACGATATTCTGCTTTGTCTGGAACACCGTTGGTGATGACCGTCATAACACCGACCATTTGTTTGCCAGAGGTATGCGCAATGTCATATGCTTCCACGCGGAATTTTTGCTTGCCATCTGTTTCTTCGCTCAATTCTTTTTTGAGGAGTGCGATATCATTGATATGCGTCAATGCAAAGAGTTGTTTTTTTATCGCCTCTGCTTTTTCGAATGCTTGCACTTTTGCAAATGCTTTCATTTCTTTTTCGAAATTTTTCATTACTTCCTTTTTCTTGCCTTGGAAAAACAAATTCAGATTTCGGATATTTTTTTTGTAATCATCCGTAGCACTTGGCGCAAGTCCGACTTGTTCATAAAATACTTTGTTTTGTTTTTTGATAGAACTCGCATCAAAAAATGGAAAAATTCGACGAATAATTTTCATCGCTTCGCGCAATTGCATGCCATTGGTAAACGGACCAAAGAAAGTTTTTAGCTTATAGCTTTTAGTGCTTAGAGTTTTAAAATTAATATTTTTACCACGTTCGACAATCACCAGTGGTAATACATCATCAGTAATGAGTACGTAATTCCAACTTTTGTCATCTTTTTCTTTAACGTTGTAATACGGTTGATGTGACTTGATTAAACTCGCTTCTAAAATAAGCGCCTCAAGAACGGTTTCGGTCGTCTGCCATTCCACGGTATCGGCTTTAAATGCCATATCCACAATAGCCTGCCCGCGCGCCGAAATAACATCCTTAGTCAAGTAACTTCGGACCCGATCGCGAAGTGACGTTGCTTTGCCGATATAGAGAATATCCTTGCCTTTTTTCCAGAAATACACCCCTGGCTCCCCTGGCATATTTAATTTTTTGAGTTTCTCGAGCGTCATACGAGCATCATAGCACATGGGTAAAGGAGGTGTTTGACATAAAATAATCTATGGGTTATACTCTATGTCCTTCTTTAAAAAACATCATAAAACTCCATGCGTAAGACTTTTACACAACTTGAACAGAGCGCGACTTATTGGCAAGCACGCGCCGTAGTACTCGAATTAAAAACGGCCATTGGCAAAAAGCTTCAAGAAGCAATCCCCATCTGGCCACCATCATTGCTTTTTTTCTTGTTTAAATAAGGAACCGAGCGAAGGCACAATACCCACCCGAACATGTTCGGGTGGTTTTTTCTTACCCGGCCATTTTTTGCAGCAAAAAATAGGCGGGGCAATCCTTTGACAAAAACCCTGCACGCGTTACTATTACAGAAAACAACACAAAATGAATACAACACTCTCAATATGGTTTGATTCACTTTGTGCATCAACCAATAAAATTCCTGAAAACGGTTTAAGAAGTTACTATAAAGATGTATGGGAAGTATACGAAAGTAAAATCATTCCCATAGAATTAGATGGAACCCTGCTCTTTGGTACCCACGCTAAAAACGGTATACAAAAACAGATCTTGACATATCTTCCCAATAAAGAAGATCATCCGGAAGGGAAAAAATACAAAAACTTAAGTTACACAGCATTGCTTATAATTCAAGAGGGTAATGAAAAACCAAAAATTTATCCGACTGATATCCCTCAAAAATTCGACACACCGGCATCGCCAATGGTTACTGCAATGATTCGAGATGAATTTAAAAAATGGTGGCCCCTCTAATGCGCTTATCTTTATATGATAGGCGCATTTTTATATCATTTTAAATGGTTGACTTTCCCATCTAATAAGCATATGGTGACAAAAACAAAGCCTATGATACCTTCACCAGCAGGACGTCTTATTCTTGAAAGTATTAAGAGGAAGCTCTTGGCACAACAAATTACTGACACCAAAATAAAGCAACGAATCTTAGGTGCAGAAACTTACGA
>CALRGH010000028.1 GCA_943357245.1 Candidatus Nomurabacteria bacterium | reverse complement strand
TAACAATATGCCAGAAAAAAAAGGATCTGCGTTTATGAAGCCAATGAAGGTGAGTGATGATTTAGCAGCGGTTGTCGGTGCGGGCCCAATGCCACGATCAGAAGTCGTTAAAGCATTGTGGGTGTACATCAAGAAGCATGATTTGCAAGACCCAAAAGCAAAACGCAACATTGTTGCTGATGAAAAGCTCAAAAAAGTATTCGGCGGCAAAGCAGTCGTGGATATGTTTGAAATGACAAAACTCGTTTCAAAACACCTTTCATAATACGAAGTCCCTATTCAAAACAAAAACCCCGAAAGGGGTTTTTGTTTTGAATATATGGGTAATTCTGCTATATTTCGTGCATGAATCCCGTTAGAAGCCGCGGTCGCAGTGAAGGAAAGATAACGGAGATTTTATAATCATTTATTATTCAAATAACTCTATTGCAGGGGAATGGTTTACTGACCGCGACCTGCTTCTAAACGGGATGAAATTAAGTATCGGTATTGTCGGGTTGCCAAATGTGGGGAAGTCCACGCTCTTTAATGCGCTTACCAAAAAAGGCGTGCCGGCGGAAAACTATCCGTTTTGTACGATTGATCCATCAATCGGCATTGTTGCCGTGCCTGACGAGCGCGTCGGCATGCTTTCTGAATTTTCAAAATCTAAAAAAACAATTCCTGCAGCAATAGAATTTGTCGACATTGCAGGGTTGGTTGCCGGTGCATCAAAAGGGGAAGGATTGGGTAATAAATTTCTTTCGCATATTCGTGACGTGGATGCAATTCTTCACATGGTCCGGACCTTTGTCGATAATGATGTCATTCATGTCGCAAATAAAGTTGATCCACTTTCGGATATTGAAGTCATTAACTTAGAGCTCATCCTCGCCGACCTTGAAACCGTGACGAAGCGTATCGGCAATATCGCGCGTGAAGTAAAGCAAGGAAAAAAAGATGCGATTGCCGAAGATGCGGTGCTCCAAAAAGTGGAAAAAGTATTAGCGGATTCCAAACTCGCAAACACACTCGTGCTTGATGAACATGAACAATTGATTTTGAAAGGAATGCATCTCTTATCTACAAAGCCGATGCTCTATGGGCTCAATACGTCTGCTGCAAATGAAAATATTGTTGATGAGATTGCAAGCAAAATTCCTGGCGCGTATGTAAAACTTGATCCTGTATTTGAAACAGGTCTTGATGATTTGATTAAAGCGAGCTACGAACTTCTCGGACTTGAAACCTATTTCACCACAGGTGAAGATGAGACGCGTGCGTGGACGATTGCAAAGGGAAGTACTGCACCGATTGCAGGTACGGCAATTCACACGGATTTCAAAGATAAATTTATTCGCGCAGAAGTGGTATTTTGGAAAGATTTACTCGATGCCGGCTCCTATGCCGATGCTCGCGCGAAAGGAAAAGTGCGTACAGAAGGGAAGGAATATATAGTTCGTGACGGTGACGTTATTGAGTTTCGGATATAAAACATACAACAAACAAGGAGATGCCTGCCCCGTAGTGAACATTCCTATGTTCTACTGCTGGGGTCATAGAGTTCAGAATTTAGAAAAATAAAAAAGCATTTCGATAATTCGAAATGCTTTTTATTCTGGTAACGCTTGATCATAGCGTTCCTCGACTTTTTTACCAATAAAGTCTTCCTCCTTTGAGAGAATGAATTTCGTGTTGCTTTGGAAATTAATCCGGCAACATTCGTCTGATTTCTCAAAGGCCTGCATCATGCTCGGTGGAATAATGAGCTGTACCGTGCTGCCCTCGCCGTTTTTGTACACTGCGCAATCTTCGGAATAGTGGAATCCTTTTTCCGAAAGTTTGAGCCCCATTGTTTTGATCATGGTGACACTTCGTGATTTTAGCAAGATCATTTTTTCTATGAGGGGACTGGTGTCGAGGAAACGAATGATGCATGAGAGCGTCATTTCCTCTTTAGTGAGCGACTTGCGCTCTGCTTTAGTAAGTACGATTTCGTACTTATCTTTGGAAACAATTGCTTTCATGGGTTTCTTTTGTTTATACACGTATTTTATGTATTCGTCAACAGGTTGGCTTTTTCGGTGTGATGGTATAAAAAATCGCGCTTCAGTTAAATTGAAGCGCGATGTTACATTTTTTTCATTGCTTCGGTGTGGATATGTATAGCCCCTCTACCGTCAATGCTTTCTGGGTGATAGAAATGCAATTTTGATTTGTTGGTGAATTTAATCTGGTACTCTTTTGGGGGAGTTAGTTCAAGCTGTATTTTCTTAAGAAGATTGTGAAAAATTCTAAATTCGAATTTTTCCCTTGATTCCTTTATAAAAATACCATGCTCGCTTTGTATAAATCCTTGTCCTAACCAGACTCTGGTTATTTTTGCATGGATATCATCATTGAACATTTCTGCACAGCAAAGTTTTTGTCTTTGTTGTTCTCCTAAAATAACAAGCCAGTCAACAATTTGTCTTTTTGCAAGTAATTTTGTAAAGTCGCCAGGATTAAGTACAACACTATAGTCCTGTAAGTCGGGGAACAGTATTGCTCTCATGGTTTTTTCTTTTACTTATACACATATTTTATACATATGTCAAGTTTTTGGGGTGCTTACGGTGTGTTGACTTTTTGCATCATTTATGCTATTATATATGCAAACAAATTCAAAAACAAAAATAGAAAAACATGAAGCAAATAAAGACTTTTTTACTCCTTTTGCTGATTACAGTAAGTGGAGCTTCTGCACAGAATGCGTTGTTTACCATTAATGATAACTCGGTGTGTGTCGGCGATACTATCATCGGCACGAACAATTCATTCATAGATGCGTCAGATACTGATGCTGTTTATGTATGGACATTTGATTACACGCATTTTGTTGTTATTGATTCGAGTGATACAGGATTTACTGTAATTGCATTGTATCCGGATAGTGGAACCATTTGGCTTACTATCTTTGATACAGCTGCAGCCGCTTCGATTGATGACGCGGTGATAATGGTGTATGTTCATTCATTGCCGAGTATTACAAATGTGACACCGACAAATGGGATGATTACTTGTAGTAGTCCGTCGATACCGATTGTGATTGATGCAGATACACTATCAACGATTAGTTGGTATATAAATGGAATAAATACTGACACGACAGGACTTGCATTTAATGCAGGTTTAAGTGATACAGGACATTTTCATTTAGTGGCAACTTCAATATTTGGTTGTGTATCGGATAATGCATACGAATACAGTATTGTTGATGGGACAGCGTTACCAACAATGACACTTGGTGTTTGTGGACAAGCACTCGGAGGTGATACTTCAGTGAGTTGCTTTGCTACGGATATTTGTGCAAGCGTCAATGATCCCTATCCTCCAACAAATTATGTATGGAGCACAGGAGCAACGACAGCAATATTTCCTGCAATTACTTCAGGACTCTATACACTGACCGTAACCAATGCAAATGGGTGTATTGTTACTGATACAATGCAAATCTTTATTGGGTTACCGACGCCGACATTTGCAAGTGTTGATACACTTTGTACTGGCGAAACAATTTCTTTGTCTGCGTCATCTGGGTATTCATATTTGTGGACCAACGGGCAAACATCACAAAATATTATTGTTGGTGTTCCGGGAAATTATGCAGTGGAAATTTCAAATGGTATCTGTAGTGCGACATCAAACACTGCAGTCGTTGATTTTCATGCATTACCGGAGACGAATTTGATTGTGCAACCGTGTTCGATTAGCCTTTCCTCATTTGAACCAGGAGCAACATTTCAATGGTTTGATGTGATGAGTAATCCGATCATTGGTGCAAACGCGCCTTCGTATAGTGTTACTGCACCGGGATATTTTTCGGTACAAGTAACTAGTGCGTTTGGATGCGTGAGCACATCACTCGCGCTTCCTGTGCAATGTGTCGTGATATCATCTACAGGGGATGCTGTACTGTTGCAATCGGAAATAATTGAACCGTATACAGCACAGGTGATTGATATACAGGGACGAATACTGCGTGAGCAATTTTGTTCCGGTAATGCAACAATAACTATACAGGATTTAATTCCTGGAATATACATTGTGCGCATTATCTATGCCGACCATCGTAGCATTATACAAAAAGTTGAGAAATTTTAGTCGTTATTAATTTTGGTGATAAAAGCCGGTTCGATTTATCGAACCGGCTTTTCATTTTTGATACACAAAAATGACGTCACAAAGATTTTTTACCGTAGGTAAAAAATTTTGAGACGCTGATTTTTTTTTACCATTTACGCGTTTGCGTGAGGAGGAATGGAAGTATCATTGAGTATTTTCCAAATCTCTTGGCGCTTACCATTGAATGATTGCCACTGGTGTTCATTAAACGGTTCCGGTCGTTCACTTTTTGCGAGTGCCATCCAATCCGCCGTGACCACATAGTTAGGATTTTTCTCCTTTAACTTTTTTTGTTTATGGTATTTTTCGGAGACTTTTTTAAGTGCCTCAATTGCAACTTCGATTATTTTTGGGTTATTAGGAATACCTAGTTTGCCTAAAATTTTGCCTATTTCTTTTTGCTGTAGAGGAACTTGTTTTATTTTTTCTTGTTGTGGAGGTTGTGGTTCTTGACCAAAAAACTCTAATTGATGTGTTTCCATGGGGTTTCTTTTTAGTATACCCCCACACCAGATTTTGGCAAAAATTGGTGTGGGGGTATAAAACAGGTAATAAAAT
>CALRGH010000027.1 GCA_943357245.1 Candidatus Nomurabacteria bacterium | reverse complement strand
TCAATGCCAGCAAGGACAAATACTGCTTCGGTATAATTTCTCTTGAGTGTAAGTGCTTCTTTAATATACGCACGTGCAGACTCACTATCTTTATTTGCAATTTCAAGACGCGCAAGTGCAAGAGGAATTGATGGATCATTTGGGGTAAGTGTCTTTGCTTGTATATATGCTTGTTTGCCGCTATCGTACGCGCCGTTTATTTGCAGGGGTACAAGTTGTCGATACAAATCTCCAAATGCGATCCAGCTACTTGGATTTTCTTTATTAAGCGCAATCAACGACTGACCACTTGCTTGTGCAGTTTGAAAAATAGATTGAAATTGTTGCCCAATTACTTCTTGTGAGATCCCTTTTGCATTCAACAGTATGCCGAGTTTTGCAATCGCTATTTGAGAAAGCATCCGATAGCCATCTTGACTTTGTGCAAGCGCGAGAGAGCGACTGACGCGAATGCCAGCCTTATCGGTATCGTTATGATTAAATGCAGTTACTGCTCGACCTAAATAGGACACTGCAATAGCTCGTTCAGCTACCATATAACCACTCGCAATCGTACCGAGCATCAAAATAACAATAGTGAAAATACTAAAGAAACTTTTGCGCGGATCAGTAAGATACGTAAAAGAAATAGAGGGAATACATCCGTACGTGGTAAGCAACCCAACAAACACGCCCGTTAATGCAAACGTGAATACCAGCATTACTGTCCCTGGTGTGTACACTATTGCAAAAATCCATAAGTAGAGTACCGAAATAAATGTTCCCGTAAGCAATATATTCTCACGCGCATCACCAGAAAAAACAAATACTTTGCGCACCCCAACCCATACCATCGACGCTATCAAAAATATAATTGCAAGTCCGACAAGAATACCGCTCGTTGCGATAAGGGTGGGCACATAGCCAAATCCTTCAGCAAACGATGCATTCCAAAATTGACTCTGGTTGAGATTTGTCGGATGAAACTTTCCCCATACTTCACCAAAGCGATTATTTCCCAGACCAAATACAGGATCGTGGTGAATAGCTTTACCTGCAACTTGCATTGTTGCAACAAATGAAGGACGCACATCCGTATGTCCTGTATTGAAAAATTGAGGAACAATATTTCCGACGAGAGGATTTGCAAGGATAAATAAAAGAGACACGAGGACAATGCCGAAAGAAACGGCAGGAAATAGCGTTGCGGATTTTGAAACCTGCGCATCAAGATGTACTCGTTTTGAGACAAGGGTGTAAATAAATACAAGCAATGCAATAAATCCTGTGACCACCCACACAAGAGGCACATTCACTACAATCATCATAAAAAGAGAAAGCCCAAGCGTGATACTCGCAATCATTTTTGCACGTGCGCGGATATGGGCAAGTTCAAGTGCAAATACACTCACAATAGTAATCAACCCAAAATAAATACCGAGATCGTTCCAATTACCGAGAATACTTGTAAGTGGTGATCCAAAAAATGATTGCCCAACGCCGAATTTTTGCAACACAAGTGAGGCAACTTGGAATACGCCGACAACCCCTGCGCCCACGATAAGATATTTGTACAATTTTGTTACGTGAGCCACTTTCCCTGCAATAAGGGCGCCTAGGACAAGCATCATGGAGAGGAGTAGCGTGTGCACAAATGTACCTTTATCAAACGCAAGTCCAACAAATGAAACTGACGGTGCAGATGAAAATAATGCAGAGAGTCCGCTCGTGAGAACAAGTGCCCCAACGCCAGCAAAGATAATTGTTTTAGGATATGAGAATGAACCTTCTTGAAGTCGTGCAATAAGATAACTTACCAACGAGACAACAACACCGAATGCAAGCAATAGTGTCTTCCCTACTTCTAGAGAAAGAGGAAATTGTGGAATAAAGAAAATCGGGAGTAGTGCAATTGTCGCAACAAATGACCAAAACGAGATTTTATCAAAGAGGATTGCTTTTAGTGATGATTCGGATTCCATAATTGGTGCTATTACTAATATACGTATCAGTATACTCCCACACCAACTTTTTCAAAAGTTCGTAATGTGGGTATAGCCCGGAAATTGCTCCGCAATTTCCGGGCCCCTATTCCCTCCTCGTTTGCCACTCTTCCCTAAATCACGATATTCACAAGTTTGCCTTCTATATAAATAACGCGTTCCGGGACCGCGCCGGCCAAGCGTTCGATAATTTTAGGGTTGTTGAGTGCCGCTTCTTTTACATCTTCTTCAGTGGTCGTTCGTGGAAATATCATTTCTTCACGGACTTTACTATTGATTTGAATAACGATTGTCATTTCTTCGTCAACCAATAATGAAGCATCATGGGCTGGCCATACTGATAGATGTACGGATGATTTCTCGCCGAGATCAGACCACAGTTCTTCACTGAAGTGTGGCGCAAATGGCGCAAGTATTTGCAAAAGCATGTTGTATGAATTTAGGACTATCGCATCTTCTTTTTCGAGCGCATTCACTAAAATCATCATTTTAGAAACTGCAGTGTTAAATTTGAATGCTTCAATATCTTCGCCAACACCTTTGATTGTTTTATGCACAAGTGCATCCGTCTTGCAGATTTTTTTATTCGTATCAATTTTTGACCGCAACCGCCATACCCGTTCCAAAAATCGATACGTACCTACCAATCCATCCGTATTCCACTTCACGGTATTTTCAAATGGACCAATAAACATTTCATACAAGCGAAATGCATCCGCGCCAAAGCGTTCTACCATATCATCTGGGTTCACAATATTTCCCCAGCGCTTACTCATTTTACGTCCATCTTCCGCCAAAATAAATCCTAAGAATTCCAACCGTGGGAATGGTTCTGGAGTTGAAACAACACCAATATCAAATAAAAATTTGTGCCAAAAGCGCGCATAAATCAAATGCCGTGTCGCGTGATCACCGCCAACATACACATCAACGGGCATCCATTCTTTTTCTTTTTGTAAATCAATCAGCGCATCGGTATTGTTCGGATCAATATAGCGCAAGTAATACCACGAAGAACCTGCCCATTGGGGCATCGTATTTGTTTCTCTCATGGCACTTCCACCACATGTTGGACACGGTACATTCACCCATTCGGCAATATCAGCAAGCGGACTTTCTCCGGTACCTGTCGGTGCATAGCTATCTACCTCAGGCAACGTTACCGGCAAGTCTTTTTCTGGTACAGGCACCACCCCGCATTTATCACAATGAATAATCGGGATTGGTTCACCCCAATATCGCTGCCGAGAAAAAACCCAATCGCGCATAGTATACGAAACCGTGCCATCCGGATTTTCTGTTCTGCCGATCCAATGGCGCTGTGCTTCTTTGACCCCATTTGGCCATGCAAGTAATTTGTCGAGATCGGCAAGCATGCGATCTGCATACGCAGTAATTTTGAGCACCCACTGGCGCATCGGTTTTAATTCTACTTTTGTCCCACAACGTTCACAGGTGCCATCTTCTTCGACGTCTTCATTCGCAAGCCCTGTCTGACATGACGGACACCAATTGATCGGCTCGTTCGATTCATACGCCAATCCTTTTTTATACATTTGCAAAAAAATCCATTGCGTCCATTTGTAATATGCCGGATCAGTCGTATTTATTTCACGGGACCAATCATAATCAAGACCAATAATAGAAAGCTGTTCTTTAAATCGTGCAATATTTTTTTCTACAGCAGCGCGCGGATGAATGTTATTTTTGATCGCAAAATTTTCTGCAGGAAGACCAAATGCGTCCCATCCCATTGGATGAAGTACATTGAATCCTTGCATGCGTTTAAATCTGCTGTACACATCCGTTGCGATGTAACCGCGCGGATGACCGACGTGGAGTCCTTCACCCGATGGGTACGGGAACATATCAAGAATGTATTGCTTCTTGCCACCGTCCTTGGTTTTGTAGAGTTTATTTTCCTCCCAAATCTTCTGCCATTTCTGTTCAATTTTCTTGTGATCGTATATTTCCATGAATACAGAAAGGATAGCAAAAATCCCTCGCTTTTGCGAGGGACTTTTATTATTTACCCATTTCTATTATTCTTTAATCTTCTTCACCCCAATCCAAATCAATACCGCGAGTGCAGCAGCAAGCACCGCAACTCGAAGCCAATCTTGCATATCAGACCAGTAGCGCATTGAACCAATGATGAGTGAAAGTACTCCACCAAATGAAAGCCCAAGCGAAACCACAGAAATAGCAGAGAGCCACACGCCGAGTCCGATCGAAATCACTCCCAAACCAACAAGCACCATAAACACGTTTCTGTCATAGACGCTTGTTGCCTCTTGAAATGCTTTTTGACATGTATACGTCGCATCACAATACCCAGTGACTTGCGGTTGTGGTTGCGCAATGATTGCTTTTGTCGGACGTCCATCTTCTGTCGGCATAGGATACACCGTAGTCTCATTCCACATACCACCTGCAGTGACACATTGCTCTTTATTTACGTACGCTTTATTGGTTAATTCAACAGGACAAAATGTTTCAAATACTGGTGCTTTATACAAAAGCGACACAGTGTAATTAAAAAATAAATTAAGGACAATAACCATCGCAACGATAAGCGCCCATTTTAATATCCGCTTTGTTTTAGTTTTTGAGGCAAGTTCTGTTGTGTTTTCCATGTAATATATCGTATACTCTTTATATTGTTTTGCAAGAAATTGCTAATTGCTCCCTACTTACTACTATCTACTACCTACTTACTAACCTATGAACAGACTCGATCGAGAAAAAGCACGCCTCCAGCG
>CALRGH010000026.1 GCA_943357245.1 Candidatus Nomurabacteria bacterium | reverse complement strand
CTTTTTTCCAAATCTACCGTTTGACCAATATAGATCTTGTTATTTTTTTGGTTATATATTGCATATACCGCAACCATAGAAAGATTATACAGTCTATTGCTCTACCTCCGCCAGCTGGCGGAGAGCTACCGGGGAATATTAGTTTCTTAAAGAAACATGGGTGCATTCTAGCTTTTTTTTGTAAAAATTGCAAAAGAAAAAGACCTCAAGGAATGAGGTCTTTTTAAAGTGGTGGTATAGGTATTAATTATCAAATTGATACCAAATGCCATTGTAAAGAAATTGGTAGTACTGTACATTGTCATTTTTATCGACAATTGATTGAAAATTATCATTTGTCAGATCGGTGTAACAGTCAGTATCTCCCAAAGTAAATGCTATGATTTGTTTACCTTTTCGTGTCTCCAGATGGATATTTTCTGGCGATTGTGCAGTTTCTTTATAGATCACTTGCGGTGAGACTGTTGTTTGTTGAGGTTGAGTATTTACTAAAACCCAAGTACGGTATTGTTGTGATGGGTAAGTATAATAGGTATAGTAGCCGTAATTTACCGGCATGGTTTGGTATTGGTATGCCGTATTTGCGCGGTAACTTATGCCTGTTGCAATACCGTTTAATACTTGACCTGCAAGGTACACCCACGCATTGTTGTTGTAGTACCCATAGTATCCATTATTGAAATTATAATAGTTATTATGGTAGTTGGGGTTGGTATATCCATAGCCGTATTGTGCTGAAGATAGCTGGGAGATGGACATGCATATGACCAAAATCCCTAGAAGTAGTAGTTTTTTCATTTTTGTTTAATTTTCTTCATCATATAATAAAGATATCGATTTGTCAAAATGTGGGCAAAAACAGGGAAGTGATATACCCCCACACCAACTTTTTGTAAAAGTCTGGTGTGGGGGTATAATAAGTGTATTAGTAATAACAAAAACTATATGCTCAACATTTCAATAAAAGCGACGTCGATTGAAAACACGCCAAGTCTCGAAGAATATACGCACAAGCGTTTGAGTTCTCTTGAAAAAAGATTGACTGGTGATGCACGAGCATATGTAGAACTTGAACGAACTACCAATCATCATAAACAAGGAGATGTATTCCGCGCAGAAATAAAATTAGACACCAATGGCCAACAATTTTTTGCGAAATTTGAGGGAGAAGATTTATATGCGGCGATTGATGAAGCGAAAGATATGATTTTGCGTGAATTGACAACAACCAAAGATAAAAACGATACTATTTTCCGTCGTGGTGCGCGCAGTGTCAAAAAAATGCTGAAAGGTATCTCAAAACGAAATCCGTTTACTTCAAAGTATTAGAAATTTTTATAGTCCGTCTCCTTTTTTCCTTCTGGAATAACACGTTCGATAATGAACGTGTTATTTTCGTATCGGGCACGAGTGATTTTGATGCGTTTATTATCTTTATCAAAAAAGAAGGTCCCTGGCCAATCAAAGTAGGCGCGGTATTTTCGATATTTTGTTTCGTCGGAATCGGTTGCTAATAGTTCGCCGTCTTCTTTTTTGATGCGAGTGCAGGAAGTCGCAAGAGAATCATCTTGCGGTGCAGAGGGAACAGTCGTACCATTTGCGAATTGCTTCACAATTTCTATGAGCATCGGCACTGCAGTCGTATTTAGTTTTTCCAATAGTTCTGGCGCTGTTTCTGTATCAGCAATAGCTATCGTTTTCTGTGCAAGGATTGGTCCTGCATCGAGTTTGAACACCATTTGTTGTATCGTCACGCCAGTTTCTCTATCGCCATGCAAAATTGCCGCCTCAACAGGTGATGCGCCGCGATATTTCGGTAACAGAGAATAATGAATATTGAGCGTGCCAAATGTTGGCGCATTAATGACAACATCAGGAATAATTTTGCCATAAGCAACCACTACCGACAATTGACAATTAACATTTGACAATTGACTAAGAAAATCCGCTTCCAACTTCTCAGGTTGGAGGACAGGAATATTGTGTGCAAGCGCCCACACTTTCGTTGGTGGTGCAGTCATTTCCATATGTCGTCCTTGGGGACGATCTGGAGCCGTGACAATAACGGCAGGCGAATAACCCTCATCTCTAAGGGTGTCTAAAATAGGTAGTGTTATATCTGGAGTGCCGAAAAATGCGATTCGCATAAATGAGTTTATCAAGTTTGTAAAGTCATAAAGTTCGTCAAGTCGGACGTTTTTACTTTATAACTTTACAACATTATGGACTTTATAACTACTTCGTCTCTGGTGGCACATCAACAACATCCTTCGCAGTATCGATAAAGAGGATGCCGTCCAGATGATCCGTCTCGTGTTGGAAAATTTGTGCGAGCAATCCACCAGCGCCGCGCGTAAATTTAACGCCGTGCTCATCCACAGCTTCCAAGGTGACATTTTTGTGACGATGTGTTTTGCCGTATAGCCAGCGCACTGACAAACATCCTTCTTCTTCCCATACTTTTTCTTTTGAACGCTTCACAATCTTTGGATTGATGCAGACCATATCGCGTGGCCATCCGCCAGCTGGCGGAAGTTTTCTTTCTGTTGTTTTTTCATCAAAAAATGCAGCGTCGAATATTTTGCCAGAAACAATAAAAATCCGTAATGGTACGGCTATTTGTGGCGCAGCGATTGCCACACCGTCTTCTTGCGAGTGGAGCGCGCTTTGCATATCACGAAGTACTTTTTTAAATTTTGTACTTTTAATATCCTCAAGTGCGACTGCTGTTGCTATTTGTCTGAGCACAGGATTGTTTTGCTGTACGATGTCCGGCATACTATTTATTATTATCTATTTACTAAGACTACAGGACCTCCTTGAGACGTTCTGCAAGTTTGGCAATAGGCACGGTGACTTGTGAACGGTTTTTCATATCACGAAGAAGTACCGCATCTTCAAGCGCTTCTCGTTGGCCAAAAATAATCGTGTAGGGAAGTTCGAGTGATTCTGCGACCGCGAGCTGTTGCGAAAGACTATCTTTTGAAAGTGACTGCGCAATAGGAATATGTGCTTTGCGAAGAATTTCTATCACATTCAAACTTTTTAATTTTGCTTCCATGCCGAGTTGGATGAAATACAATTTTGGTTTCTTGATAATACGTGGCGTGAGTTTTTTGTACCATGGTTGGATAATGACGCGATCAACCCCAAATGAAATACCGACCGCAGGGACGTCTTTTTTACTACCAAGCACTTTTGCAAGTGCATCATAGCGTCCACCACCAGCAATAGTCATCACACTACCATCTTCTGCTGTCTGCATGATCTCAAAAACCGTGCGCGTGTAATACGAAAGTCCGCGAACCAAATTTTTATTTATTCTATAGCAAATACCCGCACTTTCTAAACATTCGAGTACTTCTTTGAAGTGTTTTTTACATGCAGTACAGAGATAACTCACCGCGTCTGGTGCATTTTCATTTATTTCGATTGTCTTTGCTTCTTTTGAATCAAGAATACGAAGGGGATTTGTTTTTAATCGTTCACGGTCAACGGCAGGCAAGTCATCGATGTGTTTTTTGTAATAGTTCGTGAGTTCTTTAACATAGTGACCACGGCAGTCTTTATCGCCAATGGAGTTGATATCAACGAACAAATCTTTTGCACCCGCCTCTTCGAGAATGGTCATACCGGTTTTTATCATGAGTGCATCGATGATACTTTTTTCACTGCCGATTGCATCCAAATCAAATTGCCAAAATTGTCGGTAGCGTCCACGTTGGGGATTATCGTGGCGAAAGACAGGTCCATAGTGATAGAGCATGACGGGCTGTGGCATGTTTTGCATACCATGTTCGATATAGGCGCGCATGGTGCCTCCTGTGTGTTCTGGACGCATAGTGAGATGATCGCCACCTTTAGTGCGAAGCGAATACATTTCTTTGTCGACAATATCCGTGCCTTCACCAATACCTCGCGCAAAAATATCTGTATGTTCGAGCATTGGTGTTTCGATAGGTTGGAAGCCGTAATAGATAGCGACTTCTTGTGCTTTTTCAAAAAAGCCTTGCAAGAGATAATATTCTTCGCTCATCAAGTCGCGCATGCCTTTTGGCGCACGTGGATCTTCTTTTTTTACTGCTTGGGGTTTTTGTACGTTCATATCGGTGGTGTTAGTTTTGTGTTTCTTCGGCATAGGTGTGTACGCCAGGGAAAATACTGATAAGGTTGAGTGGGAAAAGTCTAATAATTGCGCGTCCAACAAGATCTTCTTTTGGTACCGTGCCCCAGACGCGGGAATCAGAAGAAAAAGGACGGTTGTCTCCCAACACATAGTACTCATCTTCGGCGAGAGTTACTTTGATTGATTTTTGTCCAGGTGGTGCGTTTGAGATATAAGGTTCGCTGAGCATAAATCCGTCGGGATTGCTAGTATTGATAATTTTTACACCGCTATCGTTAATCACTAGGGTTTCGCCTGGTAAGCCGATCATGCGTTTGATGAAATATTTTTTAGGATCTTTTGGATAATGGAATACCACCACATCACCACGATCAATATTACCCAAACGATATGAGATTTCATCGACAATTAAATATTGTCCGTTTTTAAATGTAGGTACCATTGAGTCACCGCTGACGATAAATGGTTCGGCGATAAATAATCGGAGGGGAATAACAATGAGTGCTGCGTAGAATGCAAATCGAAGTAGTTCACTCCAACTATTTTTTTCTTTAAGAGGTGCAATGTGGTTTTGTTCTTCCATATATGTGGTTGATTATACTATAAAAAAGATTTGACACCAGCGAATAAAAGTAGCAAGGGATTGGTAGCAAGTAGCAAGGTTTCGTACAGAGAAAAACAGGACGGGGAATTTGGCTTTGCCAAATTCCCCGTCCCT
>CALRGH010000025.1 GCA_943357245.1 Candidatus Nomurabacteria bacterium | reverse complement strand
AGCACCAATTCGATGTGTTTTGGGCGCTTATGGCGACCTATGGAGGCTTTTCAGCGCTCTTTATGAAGCTTGCGTATCCGAAAAAGGAGTTCGTGATGACTTTACAAGAAGGGGATCCAATCGAGTACATACTGGGACGATTGGGAATTTTTAAACCATTATATCGAGCAATATTCACCCATGCGGATAAGGTGCAAGTGATTTCAAATTATCTTGCACAATTTGCGCGTGATATGGGATTTAGAGGTGAGCCAGTTGTCATTCCAAATGGTGTTGATATCGAACATTTTTCAAAAACGACAAGTGAAAAAGTAGTAGAAAAAAAGGAAGGGGACATTATTCTCATAACTTGCTCACGTCTCGTCACCAAAAATGCCGTAGGTGATATTATTTCTGCACTCGCACTACTCCCAGAAAATTACAAACTGCTGATTGCTGGCGTTGGTGATCTTGAGTCTTTCTATAAGCTAAAAGCTAAAAACTATAAGCTTGAGGACCGGATTTCTTTTTTAGGATTTATTGCGCACGAACAACTTCCAGCATATCTACAACAGTCAGATATTTTTATTCGACCATCACTATCTGAAGGATTAGGAAATGCGTTTTTAGAAGCTATGGCATCTGGTATTCCGGTAATCGCGACTCCTGTCGGCGGTATTCCAGATTTCCTCACAGATAGCGAAACGGGTATTTTTTGTGAACCGAATAATCCGGAAAGTATCGTCCGTGCAATTATGCGTTTAGAAGACGCAGATCTTCGAAATCGTATTATTAGTAATGCACAAAGTATGGTACGTAGCACATATTCATGGAATCTGGTTGCGAAAGCGATGTGTGATATATTGAAATCATGAAAATTCTGTTTGTAACACCGCTCTATCCACCGCAGATTGGTGGCCCCGCGACCTACGCAAAGTTGCTTGTGGATGAATTACCGAAACGGGGACATAGTGTCACCTTGGTTAAATTTAGCGATTTTGCGTGGTTGCCGACAGGGCTGCGACATTTGGCAATTTTTGGGCATGTGTTTTGGGAAAGTTTTTCGCATGATATGGTGTTTGCGCAGGACGTTTTTTCTGTTGGATTTCCTTCAGCACTTGCAGCAAAATTAATCGGCAAGAAATTTATTGTACGTGTGCCCGGAGATTATGCATGGGAACAGGGGACACAGAAATTTGGCATTACAGATTCTATTGATGATTTTCAAAAGGAAAAATATTCGTGGCGAGTAGAACTGCTTCGTAGTATTCAAAAATTTGTGGTGCGATCTGCAGATACAGTAATTGCGCCGAGTGCATATTTTGCAAATCTGGTGCAAGGATGGTTATTTACCCCGAGCTTGTCGAGAGGCCAAGATGCAAAAAAAGTGCACGCAATTTACAACGGTATTGATATTTCTCGCATCCAAGAATTTTCTAAGAAAACCTATCAACTAGCAACTATCAGCTATAAGCTCGTCTCCGCAGGAAGACTTGTGCCATGGAAAGAATTTGGTTCTTTGATTAAAATTGTTGCAAAAAATCCATTATGGAAATTGACGCTTATCGGCGATGGTCCGGAAAAAGAAAATCTCCAAAACTTGGCGCAAGTATTAGGTTGCACTGCAAGGGTTATTTTCGACAAGGCCTTGCCTCAAGAAAAACTTTGGGAAACAATTGCGCAAGCAGATGCATTTGTCCTGAGCTCCTCGTTTGAAAGTTTCTCGTATCAAGCAGTTGAAGCAATGGCACTTGGAGTTCCGGTTGTTGCGACGAATGCATGCAACATGGAAGAGATTATTACCAACAATGAAAATGGAATGATTGTGCCGGTGAAAAATAACGAAGCCCTCGAATCTGTGCTTAGTCAATTATTTACCAATGAAGCTTTGCGAGAAAAAATAGGTACTACAGGTGCAAGACGCGCAGAAGATTTTAGTATCGATCGCACCATTACCAATCTTATCGAAACACTCTCATGAGATATCTTTTTACCGGATCAGATAGAAAATCATTCGAATCAGACAGTAATGTGTCAGGGAGATATATTGCGTTTTCAAAGTACGCAGATGAGATTGTCGCTGTTGTGCCGACATGGCGAGCGCTCGGACTTCCGAAATCTCGCGCGATAACAGATATCGCAAGTGTCCACGGCACCAATGGATTTACCAAAATCGATGGATTTCTCCGAACGATCTTGTTACTCACCAAATTTGCTCGGACAAAAAAATACGATCTTATTGTTGCCCGAGATCCGTTTGAGTACGGCATTGTCGCACTCATTGCATCCAAACTCTCCGGTGTCCCATTTGTCGTCCAATTACACACAGATGTTGGTAGTCCATGGTTTGGCGCTGGTGGATTTGGAAATCGTGTACGAAAAATTGTTGCACCATTTGTGTGCAAACGTGCGCAGGGAATACGGGTGATATCAAATACACTTCGCGAAAGTATGATCCGTATGCAGGTATTGCCCGCTGAAAAAATTGTCCTCGTGCCGCCGATGTATTCAGAATTTTTAAATGAAAGGACAGAGATTCCTGCGATTACTCGCGAACAAAATCAGATTCTTATCGTGTCACGCTTGGAATTTGAAAAAGATATTTCGACAGCATTTCGTGCAATTAAACAGGTGATCACGAAAAATCATGCGAAAAATATACAAGTACAAATTCTCGGCAAGGGAGTGGAACAGGAGTCTCTCAAGATGCTTGCACGCGAATTAGGGATTGAAAACAATATCCATTTCCGAGGTTGGATCGAAGCGCCATGGAAATTATTTCAATCCTCGCACGTATTTTTGCAATCAGGATTATATGAAGGTTTCGGCATGAGTATTGTCGAAGCGTACGCGCATGGTTGTTTTTGTGTGTCTACTGATGTGGGTGTTGCGCCTGAACTTCTCTCCACGGAACGTGACGGGGGTATTTGTGCAGTAAAAGATGTTGATTGTTTATCAGAAAAAATAATGAATGCACTTGCTCAACCCCCACTTTCCGAATTTGAAATCAAAGCTCGTAAAGAAAAAATAGAAAAAATAATTCCCTATAAAACCTTTGAAGACTACGCGGGAGTGTTTATGAGATATTTAGCAGGACTTGTTCAAAAGTCTTAAGACGAGTATAGTCAAATCACTATGGTATCTCCCAAATCATTTTTTGAAGCTTGTGAAAAGAATAATATAGACTTTTTCACCGGTGTGCCAGATTCGCTGTTGGCGGATTTTTGTGCGTATGTGGCGAATAAGGCAGAGGTAGGGGCACATGTGATTGCGGCAAACGAGGGCAATGCGGTAGGACTTGCAGCAGGCCACTATTTGGCAACAGAGCATCCTGGACTCGTATATTTGCAGAATTCAGGGCTTGGCAACACGGTAAATCCGCTCGTGTCGCTTGCTGACCCGATTGTGTATAGCATTCCGATGCTTTTGGTCATAGGCTGGCGAGGGCGAGACAGTGTGCCCGATGAGCCACAGCATGCAAAACAGGGGAAGATCACGGAAGTGCTTCTAGATACGCTGGGCATTCCATATGTCATTTTACCTGACTCTGATATAGAGGCAGGAAATGAAATTAAAAAAGCGCGCATATATATGCAAGAAAAAAATGCACCGTTTGCTATCTTGGTGAAAGAAAAAACATTTTCTCCATATGTATATGAACAAAAAAATAGGCAAGAAGAAAATTTACTTTCTCGCGAAGAAGCGTTGTCTTGTGTGCTTGATGTAATCCCAAATGATGCAGTGATTGTATCTACAACAGGTAAACTTTCACGAGAACTTTTTGAATTGCGCGAAGTGCGGAAAGAAAATCACTCGCATGAATTTTTGACTGTTGGTGGTATGGGGCATGCATCACAAATTGCACTTGGTATCGCTTTGGCAAAACCAGATAAAAAAATCTTTTGCTTCGATGGCGATGGTGCGGCAATTATGCATTTGGGTGGATGGGGAGTAATTGGCCAGATGAAACCAAAAAACTTTACGCATGTTGTATTCAATAATGGTGCACATGATTCTGTTGGTGGACAACCAACTGCGGCGAGGGTTATGGATTTTCCTGTAATTGCAAAAGCATGTGGCTACACAAATGCAGTACAAGTGACAACTATGGAAGAAATAAAAAATAGTTTGACGCAATTACAGCAACAGGATGGTCCTGTTCTTTTGGAAATCAACATAAAATCTGGCGCGCGAGCAAATCTTGGACGACCGACGCGCACACCGATAGAAAATAAAAATGACTTCATGCAATTTCTCAATGGAAACGAATAAGCAAATTGAATATGTAGGAGTTGGAAGTTTAGAAAAACTTGCAGATGTCCTTGCGCAATTTTCGAGTAACCGAGTTTTTTTAGTCACTGGTAAACAATCATTTACGGACTGCGGTGCAGAAAAAAGAATGGAACCACTATTGACTGGTAAAACAGTAAAGCAATTTTCTGATTTTCATACAAGTCCGGACACAGAAGATATTGCAAAAGGAGTAGAGGAATTTAAAAAATTTAATCCAGATATTGTGATTGCCGTTGGTGGGGGAAGTGCTATTGATATTGCAAAAGCGATTAATCGACTTGCGCTGGAAGAAAAAAGTGTCCCACTTGTCGCTATTCCTACGACGTCCGGCACTGGCAGTGAATCGACGCATTTTGCGGTCGTCTACAAAGATAAAATAAAAAGCTCGCTCGCATTCCCAAACATGTTGCCGGCAGTTGCAATTGTAGATCCCACACTTACGTATACACTTGCTCCCGATATTACTGCAACAACAGGAGCTGATGCTTTGTGCCAAGCAATAGAATCGTATTGGTCCATGCAAGCAACAGAGGAGTCAAAATCCTATGCAAAAGAAGCACTATTGCTCGCATTTGCGAACCTCAAAAATGCCGTCATTTCGCCAAGCCCTGAATCACGTATCGCAATGAGCCGAGCCGCACACTTGGCAGGGAAGGCCATTAATAT
>CALRGH010000024.1 GCA_943357245.1 Candidatus Nomurabacteria bacterium | reverse complement strand
GTAAAAATGATTATGTCGCCGGATCCAGTGCTCGCCGTCGCACTAATGGAACGCTTCGGTATTCTCGACTATATCATCCCTGAACTTCGCGAGGGGATTGGCTGTGAGCAGGGAGGTGCGCACATATTCGACGTATTTGAACACTTGTTGCATGCGCTTGGTCACGCAGCAGAGAAGAATTGGCCACTTGAAGTACGCATTGCTGCATTGTTTCATGACATTGGGAAACCTCGCTCTCGTCGTCCTGGGGTGAAAAAAGCCTATACCTTCTACGGTCATGAAGTCATTGGTGCTCGTATGGCACAAAAAATCATGGAACGACTCAAATTCCCCAAGAAGGTGACTGACCTTGTCGTCACCCTTGTTCGCCAGCACATGTTCTTCTCTGATACGGAGACAATCACGCTCTCAGCGGTGCGCCGTGTGGTTGTAAAGGTAGGGAAGGATAATATTTGGACGCTTATGGACATACGAGAATGCGACCGCGTCGGCATGAAGAAAAAGGAAGCGCCGTATCGTCTGCGCAAATATCACGCGATGATCGAAGAAGTGCTCCGTGATCCGATTTCCGTTTCACAGTTGAAAGTGGACGGAACTATCTTAATGAACGAACTCAATATCAAACCATCTCCTCGCATGGGGTGGATGTTGCACGCGCTTCTTGAAGAAGTACTCGATGATCCTCTAAAAAATACACGTGAGTATCTGGATACGCGAGTAGGGGAACTGAACGAATTGTCAGATGAAAAATTAAAATTGTTAGGAGAACAAGCGAAAGATAAAAAAGAAGAGCTTGAAGAGGAGGAAGTCCTGAAGCTCCACAAAAAACACGGGGTATAAAAACTCTTTAGGCTTTGCCTAAAGAGTTTTTGTTGAGCAGTGTTGATAAATAACTTAACGGTAATTTGAAAACTCGATATACTGAATAAAAATTTTTGCTTATGAAAACATTTTTGTTCTTTGTCACCGCGAGCTTTTTTGCCTTTGTTATCCATGCTCAGCAACTACCGCACCAAGTATTTAAAATAAACATACCCGACTCGCTCTTTCGTTGTGAATGTAAAAATGACACAGTACCGTATGTTTATTCATTCAAAACACTGGGAAGCGATAGTCTTATCACGGGATTTTTATTGCGATGTAAAAAATCCTGCACCGATCGTCTGTATGTGCAGAAAAAAACAGGCGCGTGGCACCTTGTCTTATCTGCTACAAAGATATTTGTATCTCCCCATATAACATTTTCTTCCATCTGCGTAGACGATAAAAAGTACTACCGGTTTATGTATGATTCATTAGAAATAATACCTGTTAACCAAGCCAAATTTACGCATGATTGCAAGGATGACATCAAGTACAAGCGGCCTGAGCCGAAGTAGTACAAACACCAGCCACAAGAGGTAACCTATTGGCTGGTGTTTTTTTTGCTATATACTATTTAGTATGTCTGAAACACAGTCCATCATCCAACAACTTGGCGCATTATCGTATATCGGCATTTTTGGTGTTTCTATTATCGCAAATGTGATTATCCCTGTGCCAGAAGAAATTGTGCTTCTTGCCCTTGGTTTTCTTGTTGGTACCGGACAAATAAATGGGTATCTCATTATTGGCATTCTTATCGCTGGTCTTTTTATCAGCGACTTGTGCATGTATTATTTTGCTAAGAAAAAATTCAAATTTGTAAATTTCTTTTATGAAAAATTCTTTGCAAAACGTCTTGCCTCAAAACGCGACTGGCTCGAATCTCATGTCCCTGAAGTTGTTTTCTTTTCCCGGTTTATGATACAACTTCGATTTTTGGGACCATTTCTTGCCGGGCAAACAAATATGCCAACGAAGACATTCATAAAATACAACCTCTATGCACTCACTGTCTATGTCCCATTTTATATTCTCGTCGGCTTCTATTTCCAAAATCGTATTGAGGTAATCTCAAGCGGTATCGGCATTGCGCGTAATATTATTATCATGGCAGTTGCGCTCGTCGCACTCTTTTCAATATCAAAATTTGCGCATGATCTTATTTTTGGCGGATATATTCTCTCGAGAAAGGGAACTCCTGAAGAAAAAACGTGGATTCCGTATTTGTATAAGATCAAGAAGTAGGTAGTCCGACCTTACGTCGGACTCCGACATAGGTCGGAGTAGCAGGTAGCTAGTAGTTGGAGTTTTTAACAAATACAACGCGTGGCAGGCTCCGCCTGCCACGCACATAAAAACCCCGACAGTAAGACTATCGGGGTTTTGAAATTTTTAATCTCTATGCAATCAAGCAGAAACAAAAGATTTTTCTGCTTCTTCAGCAAGAGTCTTTTTCGGTGCTTCTTCTTTTTTCGCGTGAATAACTGGCTTCTTTTCATTCCCTTTAAGAACATTAAAGCCAATGAAAATTGCCAAACCTAATGTGACGACAACAGCGAGTAAAAATCCTCTGTCCTTCATAAAGGATGGAACTAAGTCTAGTCCTGGTTTAACGATAAAAAAGTACGCACCGACACTGATCACAGCTGTCGCTACTACTGCCAACATGATTTTTTTAATCATAAAAGAGCTACTGGGGTTTTTGGGGTTTTGAAATGTACTTTACTCTCTATTTATAGCATAAAAGCATAAAAAATGCAATAGCGGTGTTAAATTCGGGCTATTTTTGAACCTTTTTTGAAGTCGAGCATAAGCGGGCAATGATCGGAGCCGAAATAGTCCGTGAGGAAGGTAACATCTTGTACCTCCTTGGCAATACCAGGCGTTGCGAAGAAATAATCTATCCGCCAGCCCACGTTGCGGGCGCGAGCACCTGTTTTCATGTCCCAATAGGTGTACGCGTCTTTTTTATCAGGATAAAGAGCCCGAAACAGGTCTACATACCCATGAGCGACCACTTTATCAAGCCATGCACGCTCAATCGGCAAGAATCCTGTATTTTCTTCATTTTCTTTTGGCCGAGCCAAATCCATTGCAGTGTGTGCAGTATTGATATCACCACAAAAAATAATTTCACGGCCTTTTTTCTGTAAATCATCAACGTATTTTAAGAAAAAATCATAAAATTCCAATTTGTATTTCAATCGTTCCGGCCCACCGCCGCCATTTGGCCAATAACAGTTGATCAGCACAAAGGTACCGTAGTCTGCAACAAGGGTACGACCTTCTAAATCAAATTTCTCATTACCGAGCTCACTCACGCGCATTGGCACTTCTCGCGAATAAATACCGACACCACTGTACCCCTTGCGCGCTTTTGAATACGCAAAATATGAGGTGTATTTTGAAATATGTCGCACATCATCAGGAAGCTGATCTGGTTCTACTTTTGTTTCCTGCAGACAAAGAATGTCGGGCTTGTAGTCCTTGAAAAGGGGAGTAAAAAAACCTTGTTTTGCAGTGGCTCGAAGTCCGTTTGTGTTCCAACTGATTATTCTCATATCAGCAAGTATACAGTATTTAGTATTCGGTATTAAGTATGAGCGCGGCCGCCTACGGCGGCCGCGCTCATTGTTTTCCCTATACTTATTCTTATCACTTATACTTTTACTATTTCGAGTGAAATTTCTTGTGTATGTCGCGAAGTTGTTTATCGGTCACGTGCGTATACACCTGCGTCGTTGCAATGTTCGCATGTCCCAACATCATCTGCACACTGCGGATATCAGCACCATTTGAGAGGAGATCGGTAGCGAATGAGTGACGCAATACGTGCGGCGTAACCTTTTTTGAAATACATGCCTTGATTGCATACGCACGCACCATGCGTTCGATGGAGCGCGGCGTAAGCCGCGCTCCCGCGCCTCCGCCAGCTGGCGGATTTTCTTTATCTTTTGCATTGGGCGAGAGCTGTACAAATAATCCTTCGTGCATATCAGCGCGCTTTTTTATATAGGCACGAATCGCACTCCGCGCATCTTCAGAAATAAATACGACGCGGACTTTTTCTCCTTTGCCACGAATAGAAAATTCATCTTTTGAAATATCGAGATCGCGATTGAGCGAACAAAGTTCCGAAAGACGAAGTCCGGTAGAGAAAAATAATTCCAAAATCGCTTTGTCGCGCAATCCTTTTATGTCTGCACCGTCCGGTGCGGCGAGAAGTCGCTTGAGTTCATCGATAGAAATAAGATCAAGATGTCGCTCTTTTATTTTTGCGAGTTCAATACGCTCGGGGGACATCGCATCGATGCCACGCTTCATCAAATATTTTAAAAATCTGCGGAGTGCGATGAGATAATAATTTTGCGTATTTTTTTTCATCGTTGCACGTGTGATTCCACGTTCGAATCTGCCAGGCGCACGATTTAACTGCAACCGAAATTCACGTACGCAGTCTTCGGTAATATCACCGATATCTTTTATTTTTGCGGATTCAAAAAACTTCGTGATGTAGCGATCATAATTTGCGACGGTCTTTAGTGACGACCCGCGTTCGATTTCCATGTATTCCAAAAATTCTCGTTTAAGCTTAAAAGCGTCTGCCATACAATCATTGTACCAAATTGCAAAAATATTGTGCGACGTTGGTGTTTCATTGTTCGTGTTATGTGCTCCGGTTTCGCATTGCATCCGCGTGCCAGCACGAACAAATGAGCCAGAGCGTCCCGCAGGGAAAACTATTCTGTTTGAGCGCTAGCGAGTTAATAGTTTTAGCTCGGGCGAATTTCGTGAGTGCACACACGGATGCACCGCGAAAGAGCTTTTTGGTTACTTTTTCGCGGAGAAAAAGTAACAAAATTTGTTATGAAAGAAATTAATTTTAGCCTGGATACCGGCCAAACACCTGCATGACACATAGAAATTTGACTCAATCAATAAAAAAGTATTAAATGGAATTAAATAAAAACCCGTTCCAATGAAAAAAATGCCTTACGCGATTATTCTCTTTTTCCAAGGATTCTTCAGTTTTTGCCATCTCTCACCAAAAACAGAACAATTCATAAAAGATAATGATCTTTGAATGCCCATTCTTAAGCCCCTCTCTGCAAGCAGAAAGGGGCTTGTTTATTTGTTCTTTGTTCTCACCTCTTAGTGGAAGACGGGTCTGTTTTTGAAACATTACGGAGTGCGTCGGCGCGAGTATAGGGATTTTTTAGCAAAAAAATACCCGTGTTTCAAAAACAGACATGTCTGGAACGCCCCCTTTACTTTTTGAGCGTTATATGCTATCCTTAGCCCATCATGTTAGCAACAAAGAAAAAGCAGACAATCATAAAAAAGAACCAAAACCATGAAAAAGACACGGCTTCTCCGGAAGTTCGCGTGGCTATGCTCTCAGCACAAATCGACGAATTGGCATCTCACTTGAAAAAACACAAGAAAGACAACCATTCACGACGCGGATTGATCAAAATGGTGTCAGACCGACGTGGTCATATGAAGCAATTAGAGAAAACTAGCAAGGATCGCCACACGGCTCTTGTTAAAAAACTCAAACTCGCATAATGCAACATTCGTCCTTAGGGACGAATTTTGATTTCTGCTTCTTTCACAATGCTATACTACATGAGGTCGAATTTTTTACCCGCACACTTACTTTGTCATAGTTGCAATAGTGTTTTCATATAATTTTTATAAAAGAAAACTTTTTTGATTAACTTTTGTTACCAAAGAACATTACTGTTGCAACAAAAACACAATGACAAAGTAAGTGTTCGGGTTTATTATTTAATTATTTTTTATATATGAGTATTATTAAACACAAAGAACAGCGCGTTGCGGTTTTTATCGATACACAAAACTTGTATCACACCGCGCGCAATCTTTATAAGAAAAAAGTAAACTTTGGCAATATCGTCAAAGAGCTCGTCGCAGGACGCAAACTCGTCCGCGCTATTGCGTATGTGATTACGAGTGAGGCAGGGGATGAGAAATCATTCTTCGAAGCGCTCACCAAGATCGGTATCGAAACCAAAACCAAAGACCTCCAAGTCTTTGCTGGTGGTGCAAAGAAAGGCGACTGGGATGTCGGCTTGGCTGTTGATGCTATCACGATGGCACCAAAGATCGACGCGGTTATTATTCTCTCCGGTGACGGCGACTATATTCCACTCGTGGAATATCTCCAAATCCATTCCGGTATCCAAGTAGAGGTCGCAACTTTCGGCAAATCTGCATCGCAGAAATTGAAGGAGGCCTGTGATGACTTCACGGACCTCTCCGAAAATGCATCGAAATACCTTATGAGATAGGGTATAGCGTCTAGGGGTTAGAAAAGCAAAAGCGCGGCAGACTTCGTCTGCCGCGCTT
>CALRGH010000023.1 GCA_943357245.1 Candidatus Nomurabacteria bacterium | reverse complement strand
GTATTTATAAAAGGATTCGTACTCGACACGTCTCGACTGTATAATTTTGTACATTTTCCTACCACGTTTACACATGGTCTATTTGGAATCAACCTTGATTCAAAAAGTATTATTCTCGCACTTGTTGCTGGTGTATCGCAATATTTTCTTGGGAAATTCTCATCGGCACGTATGGCTTCCACTGGAGGAACTACAGAAGGATTTGCTGGGGCATTTTCAAAAAGCATGCAGATGCAAATGAAGTATGTGTTCCCTTTTCTTATTGCCTTCATTGCCTACCAAGTCTCAGGTGCGGTTGCGCTGTATTGGATAATAAGTAATATAGTAACCATTCTTATGGAATGGCACTTGCAAAAGAAAATGGATAAATAACATATGACTCATCACGATATCATTACCATCATTAAAGAATTATTAACCCATGCTGGGTTTGTGGTGAGTGGTATTGAAGATACGATAGATGAGCATGATGGATCATATTGGTTTTCGGTAGCACTCGATAACCCTACGTTACTTATTGGTAAAAATGGTGAACATTTGCAAGCGTTTAATATATTGGTGCGCAAAATAGTTGAAGCAAAAGCACCTGAAAACACCCTTCGATTTGTTATTGATGTGGGAGGGTTCCAAAAACAAAAAGTAGATAACGTAAAAGCAATTGCGCACATGATGGCAGAGCGCGCACGATTTTTTAAAAGCTCAGTCGCTGTTGACCCCATGTCTGCATTTGAACGACGCATCATTCATGAGTTTTTGAAAGATAAACAAGATTTACAAACAGGATCTGAGGGTGAAGGGGCAGGACGCCATGTGGTGATTAAATATGTGGGGACACTCAGTTAGTAGCAAGGTGCAGGTAGCAGGGTTTTAACATAAAACAAAAAGAATTTGGCAAAGCCAAATTCTTTTTGTTTACCTTGCTACTTGCTACCAGTCCCCTACTACTAAAATTTCCTGCTACATCTCCAGCGCCCAAAGCGTCAGTGTGTTTTTATCTATAAATGTCACAAATGATTGGTCAGGAGCGACTTCAATATTCATAATATCAAAATCACGTCCTTCACTTCCTGGACTGAAGATGCTACTAGAGACATTTGCGTTTACATTCATGCGCCACAAGTCATCTCTAAATGAAACAGTTCCCTGGTACCATGCATCAGGAAGAATATCATTACCAAAATACGCAGGCACTCCGCAATAGAATGAAATACTATCAGATGCCCATGCACATTTATCTGCAAGGCTGTGGAGTCCACTGTCGCGCTTGGTGCCATCTTTAATATTGTAGATATACAATCGAGGGGTTGTTGATGTGGTGTCGCTATAGAGCACGAGAGTACCGTCAGGGCTCATAAGGGTTGCAAGACCGGTTACATTACCAATAATACGATTAAGCGAGGTTGTGGTTGGTATTGCGTACATAAATCCTGGGAAGTATGCGGATGCTTTGGTTGTAACAGTGACTGCGCTTGGTGTTGCCCATCCCGGCATCCATTCGCTAAATTTTGATACAAAGACTTGTTTTTTATCACCCCCATCAAAGTTTGCTGTTGTACCGACCGTGTCGCCATTTGTTGGATATACATAAAAGACACGATTTTTAGAAGGAGAAACAACAAGATCAGAAATATTGTATGGAAAGAAATTGCCGATCAAATGACCAAGTTCATCTTTTGTTTTCCCAGGAACAATCAATGCTCCATAGGTGTCTATTTGGCTCGATCCTTCATTGAAATATCGAAGGAGCACATTATTTCCTGTGCTATTAAAATACGCTTCCTGTATTTTAGGAATGGTTGTATTTGAAATACGAGACACTATTTTTGTCTCCGCTGACCATTCATTAATATGTGACGTTGCTTTTTCAGCGAGGCGTACAAAATATTTTGTGTCCATTGGTGTCGGCGGAAGTGGTGCAGGCTTTGTTCCTTTTTTAGGAGGAGCAACAACTACCACGGGCGCATTTGGGTCAACTGGTCTTGGGTATTGACGCGCGATAATACCAGAACCCGCAATCATTTGATCGGACAATAAAAATAGTCGCTGTACAGAAGTGTCTGGAGCACTTTGGTCTGGAAATGAACCAGGGTTTTCTACTGCCTCCCCTGTTGGTTGGTTGGTTTGTGAACTGCTTCCATAAGAAGGAAATAAACTTTTTACATCAAACACACCTGCTTGTGGATTTTTTGCTTTGATGTTGGACATTACTAATAGTGCTCCATAAATAATGAGCATGACCACAATAATTCCTATTAAGATTTTTATTTTTTTAGTCATATTTTTGGTTTCCTCCCTCGTTTCCTCCATATTTACTAAAATGCATAGGGTCATTTGGTTTAGCCCAATCACCACCCCAACCCCACCCTTCGTCTTTAAATAGTTTTATAAAAGATGCTGGCATATCAGAAGAAGATTTTCCACCAGATGAATATTGATTTGTTGCCGGGTTAATATCAAGAGCGATACCATAGGCATGTATTGATGCTACGTTTGGTTTACCTGTTAATGATCGGCAGTTGTATCCTCCAACAGAAACAACTGTATATTTTGAAGAACCTTGGGCAATCCATTTTTGATTTATTCTATTTAGACTATTAACTAAGTTTTTTTGAACAGTTACTGATTTTCCTAAAAAAGTAATAGTTGTCATTTGACTTGGATCGCAGGCACTAACAGAAATTGGAGAACCACCACCTGCTTTTGTAAGAATTATCGGTGGAGCATTTTTAAAATCACTTGTAGTACTTTGTATACCAAATCCGTCTTCTCCTGGGACTGTCACCTCATGTCTCGCAATATCCAATTTCACATCCACCAGCGAAGGACTTATTGTTTTCAAAATTAAGTATGAACAGAGTGCAAGGAGAAGACCAAAAATTGCATTCGTAATCATCGTTTTCGCTCCTGCTTTACCAGACATCGCTTCGGTTGTTGCGTACATGATACCGCCTGCAATAATCATAATGACCGCAAGTAATCCCGCAAACGCAATCGCAAATTGGATAATGCCATTAATAAAATTAGAAACTCCACTGCTTCCCGTTGTGTCTGGGGTAAGGCCTAATTTGCCGTTTATAATTCCTGGAAATGGAATAGGCGCCAACATGCAGTACTCACCCTCTTTGTCTTCTCTGCATTTATTTGTCTGTGTAATCGCACTTTGATAATTTGCATTTAAAACAAATCCTGGGCCATCACTCCCTGTAGAGCCGACACCGCCCGAGGTGCTTGCGGTGGTGAAATAGTAGACAGGCGAAAGATCTTTATCAGTCGTTGTGTCTTTTATTTTATAGGCATAACTTGTACCTGCAGTAAGTCCAGAAAACGAAACAGTAAATACAGAACCGACAGTATCTGGTGCGCCTGTATAAGCGACAGGAGAAGAAATACCATAATTTATTCCGTCTGTACTCGCAAATCCTTTGATAGAAGTTGCTGTCGCACTATCGCCAGTAACAAATCCTGTAATGGAAAATGTAGTGGAGGTAACTGTCGCGTCATTTTCTGAAATATATACATGAATAGGACTTTGTGTCGGTGGTACGCCGTTTGTGCCAACAGTAGACTCTGGTCCGAATCCAAACAGCGAGCCGTCCCCTAACATAATTTGTCCATCATACGTATTCGCAGGGAGAAGTCCGGTAAATGTTGTCTCGAATGTTGCAGTACCGCTTGCGTCAGGGACAATTGATGCAACAGTGTTTGTCTTTTTGATGACACCATTTTGTTTTAATCGTATTGTCGCGGAGGTTTGTGCGCCGAGACTTGTTGCTTTAAATTTAAGTAATAGTGTGCGTGCAGTTGCCACAGGTTGACCGTTATAGACGATCTGTACATCACTCCCAAGATCACCTCCTTGATTTGTAGTAAATGTTTCTACGGTTGAGGTAGCGAGCGTCCCTTGTGGAGCAGTTGCGGTGGCGTTTACTTTATAGGAAGTTCCAGAAAAAAGCGTGTCTATAGTGATAGTAAATTTGCCAGCATTATTAGTAACCCCATGTGTTTGGCTACCGTTTTGTACTTGCGTTGCACTTGCACTGGTAATATGGCGAGTGACGATGCTTATATTTGCGCCTGCTGGGTTTATACCATTATAGAGGGTGCCTTGTACCACTGCGCTTACATCTGTTGGAATAATTGAATCAATAGTTATCATCCAATTCCCTGTGTCCCCTTCTGGAACCACAGCTTTTGCAGGTAATGCAACGATACTTGCGCCGAGTATGGACAAGGTGACTATCGATATAAAAATGTTTCGAAATCGGTGCATATTAATAGCTGACGGTTAGATTTTTAGTAATTTCTTGGAACATTTTTTTGGTTTGAGTGAGGGTAAGTGAAATAGTGGTGGTGCCATTTGTTTTTGCGTCTCGGGTTAGGAGAATACGATTTTTACGTACAGGTGTATCGAGAGTGTTGCCGTCTAATTTCCATGCAAATGACAAATCTGTAGCGAGTGCCTTTTTTGGAGAGAAAAAATATGGTTCTGCGAGAATACCAAAAGCAGTGCCTGGTATTTGCGTGCTTGCGCCGAGAGATTTATTCCAAAGCGTGCCGACGAGTGGATTGTATGCATAAAAGAGAAGTGTTGGATTTCGTGGGGTTACTGTCACTACTCCTTGTGCTTCATAGGAGCCAATGACTGAGTCAGCAACCACAGAAATATCTTCACTTGCCTTGTATACATTGGTGGTAAAGGTGTATGCATTTTGGCCATATCCTGAAAAATCTCCTACGACACTGTTGTCGCGTTTCCAGGTGAATACAAGATCAGCAGGCGAAAGCGTGATAGCTCCCTGTTTTATTGCAGGCACCGCAACTACTCGCACAAGTGATTCTTGTGGTGGAATAGCGCGTCCTTTATAAAACGGCGGTACATAGGCATCGAGTGCTTGGACAAGAAGATCTATGGTGCCAGGGTTGATAAGGATGCGTCGCTTGAAATCAGCTTCACCAGGGACACTGATAATAATGTCTATGGTTGAAATAGTACCAACAGCGCCGGTAATAAATGAATACGATTTTGCACCCGTGGCGCTTTTTTTAGAGATATTGTTTTCTTTCCAAGTGAGTTGTGCTTTATTTAAATCAACAGAATAACTCGTTGCGGTGATGGTGACTTGTTGGCGTGGTCCTGGAATTTCTGGATTCACTTCAAAGGAAATATCGTTGTCCCCTATAGTTGCGTGTACGGTGGTGGTTGTGCCAGCAAAAAAAATCACCAAAAGTGCAATAAAAATGAACGTCATCTTTCGAAAATACATACCTCTAGTATAGCAAGAAAGTAGCTGGTAGCAGGTAGCAAGGAACTGGGGATTAACACAAACGCAGAATTTTACCTTTGGTAAAATTCTGCGTTATTTTTTTCCTTGCTACTTGTCCCTTACTACTTGCTACCAACCTCATCCTCCCGCAGCTTCCAATTCTTCTTTTGCTTTTTTGATAGAAAGTAATTGCGATGGGTCAGAGGTAATAATTTGGTCTTCTGTGTACGATGCAATAACTTTGAGCGCGACGTGTTTGAGTCCTGCAAAGAATATTCCCTCTCCCACATTTGATTCTAAGAGCAAATACTTTTCTTCATCCGTGAGATTAAATGTTTTCTGTAGTAGGTCGATAGATGACGGCGATTGTTTTAAAAGAAGTTGGAGTGATGAGTTGGTCACAATAGGCACGCCGTATGGGCTTTTCATAAAGTCACCAACGTCTTGCGTAATCGTACAAAGCCCAAGATAGTATTTACGTCCACGCTTTGCGATAGAGTACAAAAACGATGCCGTGTCTTCTGATTTCATCATCCACCACGCCTCATCCACAATAAGGAGACGTTTTTTTAATTCTTTGCGAATCGCATTCCAAATAAAGTGCGTGACGATATACATGGCGACCGGTTTAAGCTCATCTTCCATGTCACGAACAGAGAAGACAATAAATTTTTTATTAATATCGATGTTTGATGGACGATTCAAAAATCCACTCCATGATCCTTCGGTAAATTTTCTTAATTTTTGAACAAGTCCTTCTGTCCCCTCAAGTCCTTGCAACACCATTTGAAAATCAGATAAGAGTGGTGCTTCTATGTGTTTGAAATCTGATTCCGGAGTAATATCTTTGATGGCATAGGTTTCAGTAATTGCGCGGTCGATCAATGAATCTTCTTCAGCGCTAAGCCCACCGAGCATGATACGGAATAGGCCGACAAGATTGATAATGTTTGAACGCAAAATATCTGCAGGAGATTCGTCTTGTGCGGGGTGCGGTAATTCAAATGGATTGATATGATGATCGGATGAAAGTGAGATATTAAAATATCGTCCACCAAGCGCTTGGGCTAGAGATTCGTATTCTTTTTCTGGGTCGATAACAATAACTTGCGTATCAAACATAAGTGTACGAATGATTTCAAGTTTTGTTGCGTATGATTTTCCGGAACCAGACTTTGCAAATATCACT
>CALRGH010000022.1 GCA_943357245.1 Candidatus Nomurabacteria bacterium | reverse complement strand
CAAAACCGTTTGAAGGGTTTTGTTTTGCGCGACGCCGCCTCCCACCAAGATATCTTTAACATTGTATTCTTCCGCTGCGCGAATTGTTTTTGCAACCAAGACATCCACCACGGCATTTTGGAATTCATGAGCGATTGCCATTTTATCTATTTCATTCAACATCGCGACATTGTCACGAATATAATAAAGGACTGCGGTTTTTAATCCGGAAAATGAAAAATCATAATTCTTACTGTGGAGCATAGGGCGAGGAAACGAAGGTAAGTTTTTAGCTTCTAGTGGATAGTGATTAGTTGAGAAAAGTTCTGCGAGACGAGAAATCTCTGGGCCGCCTGGATAGGGAAGTTCGAGCATGCGCGCGACTTTATCAAATGCTTCACCGCACGCATCGTCAACTGTTTGGCCTATTTTTTCATAGACACCAAAATCTTTTACCAAAACCAATTCTGTGTGACCGCCGGAGACTAAAAGCGATAGTGCAGGAAATTGTATCTTTTTAAAAATTAAAAATTTAGAATTTAAAAATTCGCTTGGTTCATGTGGTAACAATGAACCAAGCGCATGTCCTTCCATGTGATTTACCCCTATGACGGGAATATCCCAAAGTGTCGCAAGTGCTTTCGCAACACTGACACCGACCCAGAGTGCGGGTTCAAGACCTGGACCATTCGTGACAGCGATGAGATCAATGTTGGGTTTTGCAAGCAGTGCAGACAACGCTAACACTGCTTCTTTCGCTTCTGGTTCTCGATCAAGCATCATAAGTACTTCTTGTGGGATGTCTTGATGAGAAGTCTCTTTTTTCATACCCGCTTGTTCCAATACCTCCAAAAGAAGGGGAATAATTGCTTTGCCGTGTTCGCGTTTTGCAAGTGCAGGGAAGACGCCACCATATTCTCGGTGGAGTGCAATTTGCGATGCGAGCACATTACCCAAAATCGAAAAAGAAAGTCGTCCATCGGCTGTTTTTTGTGCGTCAACGACAGAAAGAGCTGTCTCATCGCAGGAAGTTTCGATAGAAAGTATTTTCACGGATTCATCATACCAGAAAATTGCTTTTTTCCAAAATATATTGTATGATATAAAAAATTTTCAAAACCCCAAAATTAAATAATTACCTATGAAAAAACTCCAAGAACAACACGAAGAGGTATTGGTTACGCCTCAAAAAAAGACAACCGAATTGCAGTCATTTTTTATAAGTGACCAGAAAACAAGGGAACTTATTTCAAAATCAAAAACTGTGGTTATCACAGGACTTGATGGAGGAGGTAAGACATCGACGGCATATTTTATACTAAAGATTGCAAAAGAAAGTAGTTTGGATTTACCACTTGGTCTTTTTAAAGCCAAAAAACTGGTAACAACAACCACTCGTGCACCTCGCGCTTCTGATCGTCCGGGAGAATATGAATATGTTTCTACACGAGAATTCGACACGATTGCTCAAAGTGGCGGTATGATTGAATTTCAAGAAGTACGACATGGTTCTTTCTACGGTGTTAAAAGGAGTGAATTATTTGATTTCAAACAATCAACTGCATTAAAAATTATTTGCGTTGATTATCTTGGTGCAAAGAAATTTGCATCCGTACCTGGTGTGCCGGTATTTTTTATTTCACCGAGTGATCCTGAGGTTGCGCTTACTCGCAGGATTAAAGAAGTCATTGAAAAAGGTGGTAAATTGTTAAAAAAAGATATTATGGCAAGGAGAGAGGCAAATAAGCGTGCGTGGGAACATCGCGATCATCATGGATTTACTTTTATTCCAAACGATGTCCCTGTCGAGAAGACTGCTTTTGAGGTGCTCCGGCTTACGAGAAAGTTTGCAACACAACACTGGCGGTATTAACAAAGTAACAAGGTAATCCAAAACCCACCTCAATCGAGGTGGGTTTTTTTATGGATTTGTGGCCCCAGATAATTCACTCGCCGTCGCTCATGAATTTCCATGGCCTTGCCTCGGCTGTTTTTCGAAACGAAAAACATGTCTCCGGCTGGCACAAGTAGCAAAAAATGCCAAGCAGTCGATGCCTCATCGCACCGTCGGGGGTATGCATTTTTTGTCTTGTGCGCGGTGAGGGATTCGCCCGCGACTAAATTCTCGCCGTCGCTCGAATTTGTCTGGGCACCACCTCGCGATTTTTCGAAACGAAAAATAACGCTCCGGTGTTCAAGTCCCTACGCACAAGAAGCAGTTCTTGTGCTCACCGCGCACATATGAAAAAACACCTCCGAAGAGGTTTTTTTCATATGTGCGCGGTGAGGGACTTGAACCCCCGACATCGTCAACGTCAATGACGCGCTCTACCAACTGAGCTAACCGCGCAAGTATTCGTACTATACCCCCACACCAATTTTTTTGCAAAAAATCTGGTGTGGGGGTATACCAAAAGATGACGAATTCTTCAATGTGTAGTAAAATCAAGTCAAATTTTTCACAAATGAAAACACTGTTCATTTTAACGTTTGTCTCGCCGACAAAGAGAAGTCCAGATGATGGGTTTAGGGAAGAAAACGATAGGCTTATTTTCACCAATAAATGGATGGTGAAAGTAGAGAAAAATTTGTTTTCTGATTTATATCCGCATAATGCTAAAGTTCGGTATTGTACCGATATTATTGTATTTCCTGAATCATTTGCTGGATACTTGAAGAAAATCAGCATTGGGAAAGAAGCAACTTCGAAGTTTTTTCGATCATATATCAGTCGGTATATGCGAAAATACAGAAAAGAAAAAGTGGAACGAGTAGCAAATACTTATTTGGAAAAATCTATTTGTGAAAATACTTGGGGCGCTGTTGTTTTTATTGGGGTGCAAGATGAACTCACTTGGGGTTTGTGGTACGAGTTTTTTGATACACAAACACCGGATCGTTTTGCCACATATGAAATCAATATCGATGTACTCGAGACGCCACTTGAACCTGAATTCTTTTGGCTCGAGAAAGATTCGTTACTTACTCGTCGAGAGGCGTGCGCAGTGCAGTCTCCTGATGGGTATTTGCGAGCGTGCCCATTGAACGATAATGATGATTATCAAGCAAGTAATGGCGCACAAATTATTCACACAGGGCAAGCATGTTTTGCTGGGTGCTTTATCCAGAGCTACACAACCAATTAGTTTTTAAAACCCCTTTTCCACAGAGAAGGGGTTTTGCTTTTCCCAAATAGCCATGGTATATTTCTTTCTATATTTTCCCCATGTGTCGACGTCGTCGTCCTTGCGAAAGTATGGTCGACTTTATTTAGTGTTAGTACAAATATTCACAATGAAACTATTCGTTGGAAATCTATCATGGGGTGTCAACGACACAATCATGAAAGATGCATTTGCTGCTGCGGGTGCTGTTGTCAGCGCTCGTGTCATCATGGATAAAATGACTGGCAAGTCTCGAGGCTTCGGTTTCGTCGAATTCGCATCTCGCGAAGAAGGTGAAAAAGCAATCTCAATGCTTGACGGCCAAGATCTTGATGGACGCCCACTCCGTGTGAGCGAAGCGCAAGAGCCAAAAGAGCGCAATTAATTGCCTCAAATAAAAAACCGCCTCTATCCGGCGGTTTTTTATATTGTTTCTAGATGACATGATCAACGAGAAACTGAAATAAGAATTATTTCATATTGATGATAGAGAGAACACCGACAATGATAGCAGCAACTGCCGCGATTTTGTCTGAGTGTCTGAACGGGAAAAAGTGACTAATACCGTACGCAAGAAAGAACACCATAGACGCGAGAGCAAGTAATGACATAAATAATAAATAATTACGTTACTAAATTCGACTACCTATAGTGTAGCAGTATTTATTTTTGTCAAAAGAAAGTTTCCCACAGATACTCAAAGAAACCCTTTTCGAAAATTTGCGGAGGAGGGGAGATTCGAACTCCCGATACCTTTTGGGTATGACGGTTTTCGAAACCGTTCGTTTCAACCACTCACGCACTCCTCCGTATAGGTTGAACAACTCTACCATTTTTTGCATTTTTTTCAAAAAATGCTATAGTTTTTTTGTCTCATTTTTAGTGGCTAATCCACGAAAGTGGACGCCCGATCAAATCGAAGATTTGATATAGGGCCCTATCGTCTAACGGTTAGGACACCGCCTTTTCAAGGCAGTAATCAGAGTTCGATTCTCTGTAGGGTCACCACGCGAAAAACCGCCAACTGCTTGGCGGTTTTTCCGACGTGGTGAAGCCGGAGGTATGTTTTTCGCCTCGAAAAACAACCGAGGCAAGGCTATAGAAATTCATGAGCGACGGCGAATGAATTATCTGGAGCACACGCGAAAAACTGCTTACGCCCGACGGTGCGATGAAGCATCGACTGCATGGGATTTTTTGCTACGTTGTGAAGGCGGAGCTATGTCCCGATACCAATCGGGACAACCGAGGCGGGGTCGCGAAATTTTGCTTGCGTCGGCAAGTAAAATATTTGTGACACAAGATAAAAAATTAGTCGCGGGCGATTCTTCTTTTTCTTGCCTCTTTCTACATTTTCACTACAATAGAACTACTATGCCAAAGAAAGACTATTACGAAGTTCTTGGAATACAAAAAGGCGCTTCTAAAGACGAACTAAAAAAAGCGTTCCATAAAAAAGCACACCAATACCACCCTGACAAAAACAAGGGTGCTGACGCGCAATTTAAGGAAGTGAACGAAGCCTATCAAACACTCTCTGACGATCAGAAACGGGCCGCGTATGACCAATTTGGCCACGCAGGCGCGAATATGGGTGGCGGGGCAGGTGGATTTGGAGGGTTCGGATGGGGCAATCCGCCAGCTGGCGGAGGTGGATTTGATTTTTCTGGCGCACAACAAGGATTTGATATGGGCGACTTGGGCGATATTTTTTCTGACTTTTTTAATGGGGGACGAGGACAACAGCAACCTGCGCGTGGTCGTGATATTTCTACCGAAATACAGATTTCATTTGAAGAAGCGGTATTTGGGATAACAAAAAATATATTGCTCACACGCCAAGCGACATGTGATACTTGTAGCGGTAACGGCGCAAAAAAAGGTGCGACAATGAAAAAATGCGATACGTGTAATGGCAAAGGACGTGTACACGAAACACGACGGTCATTTTTAGGAACATTTTCAACAGAAAAAATTTGTGACGCATGTGCAGGCACCGGACAAATTCCGAGTGAGTATTGTGGTACCTGCAAAGGCAAAGGCGTCTATCGAAAAGAAGAAGAAATAAAAATAAAAGTACCGGCAGGTATTGAAAATGGAGAAATGGTCCGCTTGCGTGGTGTCGGTGAAGCGATTCGTGGTGCGCAGACAGGGGATTTGTATGTGAAGATTCATGTGCGAGCACACAAAACATTTACTCGCGACGGCAATACATTACTCACAGGAATTTCCATCAAACTTTCTGATGCATTACTCGGCATGGACTATCCACTTGAAACGCTTGATGGGGCGGTCACACTCAAAGTGCCAGCAGGTATTAATCATGGCGAGCTTTTGCGAGTTCGTGAAAAAGGGGTTCCAAACGAACGCGGTCGTCGTGGTGATTTGCTTGTAAAAATTTCCGTCATCACCCCAACCAAACTTTCCAAACACGCAAAAGAACTCATCGAAGAATTAAAAAAGGAGGGGATGTAACCCTTGACTTTTTCTTGTTATTGTCCTAAGATTAAGGTCGGATAAGACTTCTTGAATGAATCAAGAAGTAAAACAAAATCTAAAAAGGAGGTAATAAAAAGATGAAAGAAACAGTTTTTTCTTTAAGAGTTAGTGATGATGATTTTATTAAATCATCATGGTCTAAAAACAACCCGAAGACATGTGTCGCCGTTGCGATAAAATCTAAGGGGGTTGCTGTTCGTGACACCAAAGATGGCACCAAAAAAACACTTTCGTTTACACGCAAAGAATGGAAAGCATTCCTGCTGGGAGTTAAGAACGGAGAATTTGATGTTTGATGACAGAAATGACACAGAGTGAAAATGTCGTTATACTTCGTATAGCGACATTTTTATTGTATAAAAATTATTATGAAATTAAAAATAAAATCTAAAAGAGTAAAGAATAAGTATATCTTGGGTGAGATTTCAGAAGATAAAAAGTCTGGTACACTCATGATTTTTTTAAGCGGATTTTCTGGAAGCAGGGAATTACCGCTTTTTAAAGAAGCGTCGGCATTCTTTTTTAAACAAGGATTTAGTACACTCCGATTTAATTTTTGTAATGACAGCGATGAACCATATTCAAAATATCTACCGGAAAATGAGGATGTCTCTTTTTCGCTGTATGGGTCTGAATTAAAAAACGTAATAGATTCTTTTGGAAAAAAGTACGCGACTATTATATTGGTAGGGCATAGTTTTGGTGCTATTGCGAGTATGGTCTTTTTAAATAAATATAAAAAATATGCAAAAAAGATCAGTCTAGTTTTATGGGATCCAAGCATGCTTCCTTGGAGTACAAAAATCATGAAATCAATATTTGTATTTGATAAAGGTACTGGATTATATAACGTAACGGAATCCACAGAAAAAATAAACAACACATTTTACCGAGAACTGAATACTACAAATAGCGTCTCGCTTTTTAAATCACTAAAAAAAAGTGCGTATATTATCGCTGCAGAGAAGGGTGTTGGTACACAAGCGAAAAAATACCGTGCAGGTTCCAATAATCATGCATCGTCGTTTGTTCTCGTTAAGAGAGCAACGCATATGTTTGGAAACAAAAAAAGTAGGGAGGTTCTATTTAAAAAGAC
>CALRGH010000021.1 GCA_943357245.1 Candidatus Nomurabacteria bacterium | reverse complement strand
GATGAGGGAATCGAACCCCCACCAAAGGTTTTGGAGACCTTCGTTCTACCATTAAACTAATCGCCCGTGCCGATACTATAGCAAAATAGCCCCGATTGGGCTACTTTGGTTTAGTATTATTTCTTTGATTCTTTATGCTTGGTATTTTTTTGACACCATTTGCAATACTTCTTAAGCTCGATCTTTCGAGTGACGAGTTTCTTGTTCTTTCGGCTCCAGTAGTTGACGTGCTTACACGTGCCACATGCGAGTTTTATGAGTTTATCTTGTGATGCCATAGGTAGCAGTATAATTACATATAATGGCCAAAAAAGCAACAATTTACACATATACTAAAGTGGTCAATTACAAATATTCTGAATACTGTGATAAAATTCCATATATGCCAGCTCCATGGACAGAACAAGAAAAGTACGAACACAAGAAGCAACTAACAGAACTTTACTCTGTCAAAAATCTCACTATTGGTGACATTAGTAAACTTCTTGGTATCAAAGAAGGCACGGTGTTTGATAGATTGAAGCGACTTGGTATTACTACTACTCCGGAGAAAAAACTTCGTTATCAAAATAAAAGAAATGACATTGTATTCCCTACTAAACACACAAACATGCTTGCCGAGCTTTTCGGTATTCTTCTTGGGGATGGTCATATTTCTCATTTTCAAACAGTAGTAACTCTTGGAAATAAAGAACTCGCATATGCACAATATGTTGCATCGCTTTTCAAACACATATTCGGTGTGAGGGGAAATATAAGCATACGAAATGGTGGTTATCGAGATGTCTATTTAGGATCTACTGAAGTTACAAAATGGTTTTTTAAAAATGGACTTGTCTCACATAAAGTAAAAAGCCAAGTCGGTGTTCCTGTGTGGATTATGAATAATCCGAAATATGCGGAATCTTTTTTACGTGGATTTTTTGATACTGATGGCTCTGTCTATGCTCTCGTACACGGAATTCAAATTTCATTTTGCAATGCATCTCTTCCTCTTTTACAACACACAAGAACTATGCTATTATCGCTTGGATATCGCGTATCGAAAATAACTGGGCGACAAATATACATCACTAATAAAATTAGCGTTGATAGATTTTTTAAAGAAATCAACCCAGCAAACAAGAAACACATACGGCGATTCAAAAAATTTCAATTAATGCGTCGGTACTCAAGCGGCAACGAGGGCAGACTGTAAATCTGCTGGCCTATGGCCTCCGGGGGTTCGAGTCCCTCCCGGCGCACAAAATAAAAACACTACCAGGAGGTAGTGTTTTTATTTTGAAGTCGGAGGAAGCAAACTGCTTTGCTTCCGAGAGGGACTCGAAAGGAGTTTCGTTATTGAGCAAAGCGAAATCGAAACTCACCAAGCCGTATGTAATCGGCGAGTCCCTCCCGGCGCACGCATGAAAAAACGCCTCTTCAGAGGTGTTTTTTCATGCGTGCGCCGGAGCAAGACAACTGCTTGTCTTGCGTGAGGGACTCGAACGCCGGAGTGTTATTTTTTGCTTCAAAAAATCACGAGGCGGTGCCCAGACAAAAATTTTTGACGAAAAATTTCGAGTCGCGGGCGAATCCCATCAAATACAGAAAATGATTTATCTGTGACCACAAGTTTTAAATCAAAAAATCCTCCGTACGGAGGATTTTTTAATGTGTGTGGTTACTGGTGCCAAATATCAACTTCAATCTTATCTGATAATATTGAAGGGAAATCAACTGTCTTCAATTTATGAATTGGTCGATATATATCTGAAAGTAATTGACTTATTGTTCTGTTTTTATTTCCTTCACTTGTTAATGTATCCGGTGGATTTTTATCAAACCGTGATTCGTGTGGTTGCCATTTTATTTCAAGAATTCCATCGCAAATATTTTTTAAATCTTCAAGACTTTTAATTACGCTTTCTGATAAATCAACATTTTGCCCAATTATTTCTTCAATATCAGTTTTGATATTGTTTGCCATCTGTCTAATTAAAATGAATTTGTCTTCATTTAACCCTCGCAAAAAAGCTCCGTACTGATTTCCGTCTCTATCCAATCCTCCTTTGTTAACTAATTCAGCCATATAAAAATCAAAAGTTTCGAGAAATTTTTTTATATTTTCTTTAACTCCCTTTTGTTCTCTTCTGTTTTCAAAAAAATTCATCGGATTCATATGTGAATTATAATTACTGATAAGTTACATCGTATGTTTCGAACTTCGCGTGTGATGATTAAATTTCGCAGGACGAGGTTTTTTGGTCTCTACCACAAGTTCCCCGTCTTTCATCGTCACGTAGACCATATCGCCTTTTTTGGGACCATTGGAGATAATATGCGATGCAATCGGATTCAAAATTTTTGTCTGAATCAAACGATTGAGTGGTCGCGCACCGTAGTGTGGATTATAGCCTTCCTTCGCGAGATATTCATACGCTTCATCGGAAATCGACAGCGCGATATCTTTCGGCTTCAATCGATCAATCACCACTTGTGCGCGAATTTTTACAATTTCTTTAATCACAACAGGTGTGAGCACATCAAACACAATGATTTCATCCAAGCGATTCAAGAATTCTGGACGGAAATAATCTTTCAAACTATCCATCACTTTATTTTTCATCTGACCGTATTCTGTCTCAGCACTATTATTTGAGAAGCCCATTGATTCCATTTTTTCAATAAAGCTCGTACCGATGTTCGACGTGAGAATAATGATTGTGTTTTTGAAGTTCACCTTGCGGCCTTTGCCATCGGTGAGCGTGCCTTCATCAAGTACTTGTAACAAAATATTAAATACTTCCGGATGTGCTTTTTCAATTTCATCAAACAAGACCACAGAGTATGGTCGATGGCGCACTTGTTCCGTGAGTTGTCCTGCTTCATCGTAGCCGACATAGCCTGGCGGTGAGCCTACAAGCTTCGATACACTGTGTCGTTCCATATATTCGCTCATATCCACGCGAAGCAATGCTTTGTCATCATTGAACATAAATTGCGCGAGCGCTTTCGTGAGCTCTGTTTTACCGACGCCTGTTGGGCCAAGGAAAATAAATGAACCAATCGGACGATTTGGATCTGCGATACCTGCACGCGAACGACGAACCACATCCGCGATTTTCTTGATTGCTTCGTCTTGGCCGACAACACGCTTTTTTAATTCTTCTTCCATGCGCGCCAACTTTGCACGTTCTTCTTCCATCATTTTCGCAAGCGGAATACCTGTCCATCGTGCGACGACATCTGCAATATCTTCTGCAGTAATTTCTTCTTTCAATATACGACGAGATTTTTGCAATTTCTTCAAGCGCGTCAATTTTTGTTCAAGATCTTTATTCAATGAAGGAATCAAGCCGTAGCGGATTTCTGCCGCGCGTCCCAAGTCTGCGCGCATTTCTGCATTTTCTGCTTCATTGCGAAGTGTTTCCAATTCTTTTTTGATAGCGCGAATTTCCGTGACGGTTGTTTTTTCATTCTGCCATTTGAGCTCGAGCTCGCGTGTTTTCTCTCGCAAGTTTGCAATCTCTGTATCCAATTCTTTTACTCGCGCTTTTACTTCACTTTTGCTATTTGTTTCCAAATCTTGTTTGAGTGCTTGTTTCTCAATTTCAAATCGCATAATTTTGCGGTGCGTTTCTTCAAGTACCGGCGGTTTATTTTCAAGTGCAATGCGAAGTGACGACGCTGCTTCATCAATCAAATCAATCGCTTTATCTGGCAAGAAACGATTCGTAATATAACGAGTCGATAAATTCACCGCAGATACAATCGCATCATCGGTAATGCGCACACCATGATAGAGCTCATACTTTTCTTTAAGACCACGGAGAATAGCAATCGCATCATCGGTCGATGGCTCTTCGATATACACTGGCTGGAAGCGTCGTGCCAATGCAGGATCGCGTTCGATATGCTTCTGATATTCTTTGAGTGTCGTCGCACCGACTGCACGAAGCTCTCCACGCGCGAGCGCAGGTTTTAATAAGTTTGCTGCGTCCATCGCACCCTCTGATGCACCAGCACCGACGATAGTGTGTATTTCATCAATAAAGAGCACAATCTTGCCGTCTGCGCGTTCGATTTCTTTCATAATTGCTTTCAACCGCTCTTCGAATTCACCGCGGTATTTCGTACCGGCAAGCAAACTCCCCAAATCAAGCGCAACAATCTCTTTATCTTTCAGTGATTCCGGTACGTCATTTTTTGCAATTCTATTTGCAAGTCCTTCGACAACCGCAGTCTTACCCGTACCTGGTTCGCCCAAGAGAATAGGATTATTTTTCGTGCGACGAGAAAGAATCTGCATGATGCGCATGATTTCTGTATCGCGGCCAATCACCGGATCAAGCTTGTCTTCACGTGCGAGCTTGGTGAGATTTCGCGTAAATTTATTGAGCATACGGAATTTCTTTTGTCCTTCGCCTTCAGTTGTTTTGCTTGTGCGGAATTCTTCAATCACTTTCAAAATATCATTTTTTGATAATTTAAAGCGTGCCAAAAATTCTCGTGTATCATTTGGTACATCAAGTAGTGCTACGAATAAATGTTCACACGATACAAATTCATCTTTTAATTGTGTTGCGATTTTTGTAGAGTGCTCAAGTACATGCGCAAGATCCGGCGTAATATAAATCTGATACGACGGCGAAATTGTCCCGCGATTTTCTGGACCTTCGATTGCTTCAAGAACACTGTCAGTCAATAGCATCGTATCGACTTCAAGTCTATCTAATATAGAAATGACAATAGACTCCTCTTGAACAAGGAGTGCTGCAAGTAAATGGTGCGTGGTGACATTGTTAAGCCCGCGCTCGATTGCAAATTCGTGCGCTTTCTTGATGGCTTCTTTTGCCTTTGTGGTGAAATGGTTTATTGGGGGCATGGGTTTAGTAAATAGTTAGTAGTAAATAGTAAATAGAAAGGAAAAACAGAATTATAGATTGCAGTATCTCTTTACTAAGTGCATTATACCACGTTAAGCAAATTTTGAAAAAGAAAAGCCATTACAAAAAATGTAATGGCTTTCGATAGAAATTTAGGCAGCAACTTTTATCATCTTCATGAATTCCAGTGTTTCCTGACGATCGTGGATAATCCGATTTTTTATATCATAAGAATAATTGCGAGGCATCATATCTGCGACATACCCATACGGCAATCGAATACCAAAATGCGAGCGCATATGACCCTTGTCACGCAAACCATGTTTTATTGCAAATGGATCATATAAAACACGAACTTCATCTCTAATGTAGGTCAAAAATGAGTGATAAACTATTCCGCGATATTCTTCATTTGTATAACAATCAGTAACTCCCCAATACAACCTTGGATGAGTCAGTAGTGTAGGATGAGTCTCATGAAGCCCATGAAAAATCTCTCTGGCAAAATTATGACAATCACCCGTTCTTTGTTGTACCTCATTTACAAACTGTTCTTTATCTTCTTCGGGACAAGTAAGCATGGGAAGCATTGAGAGATCCTCTCCCACTTCCGACATTAAATCAAAAAAATTAAGATCGGCAGGGGAAAATTCTCGTTTAAAGAAATCTCGATGCTCCGGTACTAAAGTAAAGAATTCTCGAAAAGGTTTACTGGTATCCCGTTTGGCATAATCAAATTTATCGTAAATTGTTTCCATTTTTTAAGTTTTTTATCACTGTACATGAAAAATAACTTATGTCAATGCAGGCTTATTTTACAAGCATTTGGCGGTCATAGACCGTTTTAAGGGCTTTTACAAAATCTATAAGATCTTTTTTGGTTGTCGTACGTCCGATGGTGATTCGAATAGAGCCCCCTTGTTCAGTAGGGCGAATTGCAGTAATCACCTGTGACATACCTTCCCCGCCCGACTTACACGCAGATTTTTCAGAGATTGCAAAGCCAAGTGCATCGACACCAATAACCAACAGCTCGCTCGATATATTTGGAATCGTCATGTTGATATTATTCGGCAAACGATTTGTTGCATCGCCATTTAAAATTACACCCGCAATTATTTTTTTGATTCCAGAAATACAGAAGTCGCGTAGCGCCCGGAGGCGCTCCGCTTCGGTTGTGCGAAGACTGGCTGCAACTTCTACTGCTTTTGCAAAGCCAACAATTGCGGTGACATTTTCTGTACCCGCACGACGGCCTTTTTCTTGATCACCACCAAATAAAATTGGAGAAATTTTTACGCCGTCTTTTACATAGAGTGCACCAACACCTCGTGGACCGGATAATTTACTACCATTGAGTGTAATAAGGTCTGCACCAAGCTCATCCGCCCGCATTGGCAAATAACCAAATGCCTGGCAAGCATCGGTGTGAAAATATGGATACGCAGATCCTGTTTCTTTTTTAAAATGACGAATTGTTTTTGCAATCTCGCGAATTGGCTGAATCGTACCAATTTCATTATTCGCCATCATCACGGATACAAGTACTGTTTCTGGTCGGAGCGCTTCTTTAATTTTCTTCACATCGACAATACCATTTGTTTCAACTGGTACATACGTCACGTCTGCGTGCCCTATTCGTTCGAGTGTCTTACATGTTTCAAGTACGGATGCATGTTCTATGTTGGTCGTAATAATGTGTGGCTTTTTATTTTCTCCCACGCTCGCCCAAACCACCCCTTGAATCGCCAAATTATTTGCTTCTGTGCCGCCGCTGGTGAAAATAATTTCTTTTGCTCGTACGCCAAGATGTTTTGCAACAGTCGCGCGAGCATTTTCAAGCTCCACATGCAGCGCCACTCCCTCTTTCGCAATAGAACTCGGATTACCAACCAATGGCCCAACGCGATGCAATTCTCGGACAACCTCCATAGCAAGTGGCGCACCAGAGGCGTAGTCCAAATAAATTCTTCGGTTATTGCGAGGAAAGAGTGTTTTCCTTATTTTTTTGAATAAATTAAATGGATTGGACATGAATAGTAAGTAGTTAGTAGTAAATAGTAAGTAGGGAGGAAAAACAGACACATCCTATCACAAAATCCCTTTACAATACAGGCACAACGGGGTATACTTTGCTCTCATGAACACAACTCTCCTTATCTTAGCAGGAGTAGCCTTACTCTCGCTTATAGCTATCGTATTATCTATTTCGGTACTTATCCGTCTCCGTAAGATATTTCGCGGGCGTAACGCAGCAAGTCTCGAAGTACACATGGAGCACTTGG
>CALRGH010000020.1 GCA_943357245.1 Candidatus Nomurabacteria bacterium | reverse complement strand
GGCAGACTTTGTCTGCCGCACTTTTGCTTTTCTAGAACCTAGCACCTAGAAACTAGAACCTTGCTGATCACTAAACCCTAGACGCTAGACCCTAAACCCTATCTGTGCTATACTCTTTGCCATGAGTACGTTTTTCTCGATTCTCCCTTATATACAAATTGTTCTATCCATAGTGCTTGTCGTTTCTATTCTCCTTCAACCATCCTCTGCTGGTGCAGGTGGTGCATTTGGCGGTTCTGACGACGTATCCGCATTTCATACAAAGCGCGGTTTTGAAAAAGCATTATTTTCCTTTTCTATTGTGGTAGGCATTTTGTTCATACTCACTGCAGGTATTGCAGTTTTTCTCTAAGCCAAAATTACTAATTAGTATATTTTTCTCTCTGCAAGTAATGCAGATTTTCTCTCTTTTACACTCATATGAGTACCCTCTTACAATCTATTAAGCAATGGCGCGTGCCTTCAAAAACAGAACTTCGTGAAGCAATGCGTGGTCTCACTAAACATGAATGGCTTTTATTTGTCGGACTTATTTTGGCACTTGGTGTTGCAACATTTTTATTACTCATTACTATCAATAGTCATTTTATTGTCAAAATTCCTGCACATGGTGGCACTATTCGCGCAGGCATTGTCGGTACCCCACGATTTATCAACCCCGTGCTTGCTATTTCAGAAGCAGACAAAACACTTACCTCTGTTGTCTACGCGGGACTCATGCACAAAGACAAAAATGGCATACTTATTCCTAATTTGGCAGCAACATATACTGTTTCAGAAAATGGATTAACCTACACCTTTACTCTGCGTGACAAACTCACCTTCCATGATGGCAAACCCCTCACTGCAGATGATGTGGTCTACACGATTACCAAAATACAAGACCCATTAATCAAAAGCCCTAAACGTCCCCTCTTTGAAGGAATAGAAGTCTCAGCCCCTGATGCAAAAACAGTTGTGTTCACCTTAAAACAACCATTCGCACCATTTCTCGAAAGTGCAACGGTAGGTATTTTACCAAAGCATCTTTGGGAAAACGTGAGTGCGGATACATTTGCCCTTACAAATTTAAATGAACAAGCAATCGGTGCAGGCGCGTATAAAATAAACAAGATCACTAATAACAGCGAAGGCACACCAACAAAATATACCCTCCGCGCATTTACTCATTTTGCATTAGGTCGTGCGTATATCAAAAATCTTGCGTTTCTTGTGTATGCAAATGAACGAGACCTCACACTCGGATTCACGGGGAAAAATGTTGATATGATTAGTAATATATCCCCAGAAAAAACAGCGACCCTCGCAAAAGATGCCTACACCATAACTCACACACCACTACCACGAATTTTTTCTTTATTTTTTAATCAATCACAAGCACCACTTTTTACCGACCGCGCAGTCATTGATGCAATTAATCTCGCCGTCGATAAACAACGAATTGTAGACGAAGTATTGCTCGGTTACGGACATGTTGCCAACGGACCAATTCCAGAAATGTTTAAAGACACTTCTACCCCTGCACAAAAAGTTGATATCGAAGCAGCAAAAAATATACTCACAAAAGCTGGATACGCAAAAGATGCCGACGGTATCCTTAAAAAAGGAAGTACTCGTCTCACCTTCTCGATTTCAACAGGTGATGCACCGGAACTCCGCAAAGCAGCAGAACTCGTTAAGGCAGATTTGGAATCAATCGGTATGAGTGTCGAACTCAAAGTATATGAAATCGGTATTTTAAACCAAACAATTATCCGCCCTCGTGAGTATGAAGCGCTTTTGTTTGGACAGATTGTAAATACACCAGCTGATTTGTATTCATTTTGGCATTCAGGTGAACGCAATGACCCAGGATTAAACATTGCGCTCTACGCGAATACAAAAGTGGACAGTATTTTAGAAAATGCGCCGAAAGAAACCGACCAAGCAAAAGCAAAGACGCTCTATAGCTCACTCGAACAACTTCTTACTAAGGATGCGCCTGCAGTATTTTTGTACGAACCAGATGCAATCTATATTATGCAAAAACAAATTAACGACTTTACCCCAACGGCAAGCACCTACCAAGGAGAACAATTCCGTAATGCATACAAGTGGTATGTACGAACGGATAGTGTGTGGAAGTTTTTTGTAAAATAAAAAATAGAAACTACTCAATAGAAAATAATTTCAACTACATACTTAAAAAATCTTATACTTATTCTTATCACTTAATTTAATTTATGAATCCCGTAGTGAAAAATAGCATCGCCGTAGGCATTGGAGTGAATTATCAAAATTATTATCTTATAAAAATGTATTACAAATTAAAAAACATAGCAGAAACCAATAATGCTATTTTCTACTAACCGGATGCCCCCATCACAACCACAACAACCATTAGGTCCAAAACGACATTTTCCTCGCCGTCCATCAAACGGCCCCTTTCGACGTCCGTATAATCCGCAAGGCCCGCGACCAACAGCAACAACTCCTCAATCAGCTCGTCCTCCCTTGCAAAAAACTCCGGAGCAACGCTCATCACTCCAATCGGCACTGATGAAAACAGCGAATGATACTACTCGTATTGCCTACAAACGACCAACACACCATACTCATCCACACACAACGGCACGTCCTCCACAGCACACAGCTTCTGCTTCGCCAAAACCAGCACCACTCGCTCCCCGCAAACCACGTGCACACAGTAGTTCTTCTGCTCACCCACCACGGATGAAACTTTCTCGAAGTGCAAGTTATACGCATATCAAAAAACGTGCACCGCAAATACAAATCCCTCCTATCGCTCCGGGTGATATCCGTATTATTCCACTCGGTGGTGTTGAAGAAATTGGCAAGAATATGACGGTCATTGAAACCGTTGACGATATCATTGTTATCGATGCGGGTATGCAATTTGAGACCGACGACACACCGGGCGTTGATTATATTATTCCAAACACAACCTACCTCGAAGAACGAAAAGACAAAATCCGCGCCATGATCGTGACACACGGCCACTTGGATCACACCGGTGGTATTGCGCTTGTTGCAAATCGTATCGGCAATCCGCCAATCTATTCTCGGTATCTGACGACACTGATGATCAAAAAGCGTCAAGAAGATTACCCGTCACTTGCTGCACTCAATATCAATATCGTAGAAAAAACAGACCGCATTCGTGTGGGTAATATGCATTTGCGATTTTTCGGTGTCACCCACACCATTCCAGATTCAATGGGACTTATTGTTGAAACGCCGTACGGCAACATCGTGACTCCAGGTGACTACAAACTCGATCAAGTTGATGGGGTTGCAACCGCAAGCGAAGAAAAAGAGTATGCAATCTTTGATAAAGAAAAAACATTGCTCTTACTCACGGATTCAACCAACATTGATAACGAAGGATTTTCACTTCCTGAATACAAAGTGCACGAAGGACTTGAGCGTATCATCACCCGTACTGATGGCCGTATTATTATCGCCGCATTTGCTTCACACATTACTCGTCTTGCAAAAATCGTAGAAATTGCAGAACGTCTCGGCAAAAAAGTAGTACTTGAAGGACGTTCTATGAAAACAAACTTAGAAATTTGTATTCAAGCAGGATTGTTCACCCCGAAAAAAGATACACTTATCCAAATTGAAGATGTTGATAAGTATCCTGCGCACAAAATTATCATTTTGATGACCGGTGCACAAGGCGAAGAATTTGCATCGCTCTCTCGTGTTGCAAATAAGACCCACAAAAAGTTCCAACTCAAACGAGGAGACACGATTATTCTCTCAGCATCCGTTATTCCAGGAAATGAAATCGCGGTGACAAAAGTAAAAGACAATCTTGCGCGACAAGGGGTCAAGATTATCAGTTACCGCACTGGTGAAGATCATATTCACGCGACAGGTCACGGCAACCAAGAAGATATCAAATGGTTGCATCGCAAATTAAAACCAAAATTCTTTATTCCGATTCACGGATGGCACTATAAATTGCGATTGCATGCGGATCTTGCAATGGGACTTGGTATGCCCGAACACAATATTGCCGTACCTGATAATGGTTCGCTTATTGAAATCCAAAACAATGGAGAGAAATTAGTAGTCCTCAAAGAAAAAGCACCATCAGCACCAATGGCCGTTGATGGACTCTCTGTGTCGGACGAACAAGGTGTTGTCTTTCGTGATCGCCAAGCACTCGCGCAAGATGGTATCTTCGTGGTAGTTGCCGTGCTCGATGCACAAGGTAAATTGAAAAAATCTCCAGATTTAATCTCTCGCGGATTCGTGTACTTGAAAGAAAACCAGGAACTACTTCGTGAAGCGCGACTCTTAGTGAAGAAAACAATTGAAGACAATGCGCGCGCAAATCAAAATGATTTCGACGCGGTCAAAGATATCGTCGCAGAAACGATGACAAAATTCCTTTTCCAGAAAACAGCGAAACGACCGCTCGTTATCCCCGTGCTTCTCTCGGTGTAATTTCTTCTTCACGTTATAATTGAAGAATGTTCCGCCACTCAAAATTTACAAAGTACATCTACATCGCAAGTTTTTGTTTCGGTTTACAAGGCGCACTTGCCGCATACATCAACTCCACCTATCTCGCCAATTTTATTCCTGAAGTATGGATTGGGCTTATTTTTAGTGTCGGTGCTTTTTGCGCATTGTGCATGCTTGCTCTTGCACCACGCATCATCCGCAATATCGGCAATCGGCAATATGCTCTTTTATTTTTAGTGGTGAATTTATTTGCACTGTTTTTTATCGGTCAGGGATCAGGGCCGATACTTATCATTGGTGCATTTATCGCCTACATTGCAACCAATTCGGCAATCATGTACGCATTTGATCTTTTTATTGAACACGTCAACCCTATTCCATCAGAAACTGGTCGCATGCGTGGTATTTATCTCACTGTCTTAAATATCGCATGGATGTTTGCACCGCTTATTTCTGGATACATTCTTGCTCATTATGGATTTACGATGCTCTACGGACTCTCTATGGTATTTGTGCTCTGTACTTTTTTATTTCTCGGCAGTAAATTACGTGGGTACAAAAATCCTGTCTACAAGACAATTTCATTCAGTCGTGGAATCCGTGCACTCCTTGCAAATAAAAATTTACGCAACATTGCATCCGTTAACTTTATTCTTCAACTCTTTTATTCGTGGATGATTGTGTTTATGCCAGTCTATCTTGTTAAGCATTTGGGATTTTCTTGGGAAGACGTTGGTATTATGTTTACTATCATGCTCGCGGCATTTGTCATATTGCAATATCCGCTTGGCCGACTTGCCGATACCAATCTTGGAGAAAAAGAATTATTAATTTCGGGATTATGTGTCATGGGACTCGCATGTCTTCTTGTTCCTTTCTTCGCAGGAGCTACACTCATTGCCTGGGCAGGATTATTGTTTTTATCTCGCGTCGGCGCCGCGACTATCGAAAGTATGGCGGAAATATATTTTTTCAAACAAATCGGCGAACGCGATACAAGTATGCTCTCTACATATCGTCTCACCTCACCGACGGCATTTATTATTGGGCCATTAGTCGGTAGCGCAATTCTCTTTTTCTCATCATACGGCACTCTTTTCTTTATTTTAGGAATCGTGGTATTGTCAGGACTCTATTACGCGATAAAATTGAAAGATACCAGATAGTAGCAAGGGACTGGTAGCAGGTAGCTGGGGAAATACAAAAATGCAAACAAAACCAACAACACGCACTGGAGTGCGTATCAATAAATATCTAGCAGATAATGGCCTTGCGTCACGACGCGAAGGTGATGAACTTATCGTTGCCAAAAAAGTATTCATCAATGGTAAACCGGCAAAGTTGGGCGATATGGTACAGCCAACGGATAATGTGGAAGTAAAAAATAGAACGGCAGTTCCCTATCAATACTTCTTATACAACAAACCGCGCGGTGTGGTCACGGTAAACGCAGTGCGAACCACCAAGATGAAAGAAAAAGAAATCAAAGACTTAGTGCGTATTCCAAACGGCGTGGTGCCAGTAGGACGTCTTGATAAAGAATCAGAAGGACTGCTTTTGCTTACGAATGACCGCCGTGTACCAAAACGATTACTCGAACCACAATTTGATCACGAAAAAGAATATGAAGTCACCGTCGACAAGCCAATCACGCAAACATTTTTGAATGCGCTTTCGCGCGGGGTGCAACTGGAAGAATTCCGCACCAAACCAGCACAAGTAAAATGGATTACCAATACCAGTTTTCGAATCACGTTGACGGAAGGTAAACATCATCAAGTGCGTCGTATGTGTGACAAATTTGGCTATAGTGTCCGCCAGCTCGTACGCGTGCGATTGCTCTCATTTAAAATCGACCACGTACCAGCAAACATTCTTCAACCGCTTACACCGAAACAAAAAGAATCTCTATTGGAACAATTGGGATTGAAATAAACCCGACCAAACTTTTTATATAAAAAGTTAAGCGGGTAAATTTATCTGCTTAAGTTTTTTATGTAATTAAAAATTTTGGCAGATAAAAAACCCTCTCAATAAAATTGAGAGGGTTTTGCAACAAAAAAAATTAACTGTTTAATTCTTTTGTGTCGGAATCAAATCTTCTAATTCTTCCTGTTTGGATGTCTTTAATATAGTCTCCTTCGGGAATAATTCTAGAGTCCATCAAGAGAAATGCTTCATCTCTATATAGTACAAGATACTTAGATGAAATTTCATCAAGAAAAGCATTGCTTTTATTTACTTCCTTTTTTTCTATTACTTTAACTGAAAAAGTGACTCCTCCATTAAACTCTTTAAAACTAACTGGTTTTCCTTGATCATTCTTAGATAAAAAATATCCCAATAGAAAGGCAAAGATAACACTTAGTATAAAAAAAATAACGACAACCAAAGAGGTCAGTAGTCCTTTAGATTTCCATAATGTATCGAATGGAATTACTAATGAGAACGAAACGATCCCAATAAGGAGAACGACTGAAACAAGGAGAATTTCAGTGTTGTATGATTTTTTTAGTTTCATGATTTTTGAGTTTTTGTTTTCTATATTGTATCATATATAAATATATCCGTCAACCATTATAAAATCCGGCATACGCCGGATTTTATGATTTATTTCAAGTATATTTTCCCTCTCTTTTGTACAATAAATCCTTCTTTCGTCATATGGGCGATGGCTTGACGGATTTGGTTGCCGGCGTAGCCAGCAGCGCGGAACTCCATAGCTTTAAAAGAGTTCCGCGCTGCTTCTCGCAATATCATCCCACGGAGTGCGCGATTGGAGCCTTTAAACGTAGATTGTTTTGTATATATTTTTGTTTTACTAGGACTTCCCTTGCCTTCTTTTTTTAATGCAGCACCCAAGTCCATGAGCGCTGAATACCACTCGCGCGCATATCCATTTGGAAATGTCCGATCGATAATCGGCAACAACTCTGCATCGGTGACTTTCGTCAGTCGCCCTGCGAAAAAATAATGAATGTATACTGAGCGAATATTTGTCTCAATCACTACTGCATCACTATTAAATGCAAACGAGCGGATAGCAGCCGCGGTATACGGACCAATGCCAGGAAGTGCGACCAATGCCTCTGTGTCGCGTGGCACGGCGGA
>CALRGH010000019.1 GCA_943357245.1 Candidatus Nomurabacteria bacterium | reverse complement strand
ACAAGCAAAAGAAAGCAGTATAGAAATTATTTTTTATGTAGCATAGTAATCGCAAGCTCTTTTTTCTTCACTGCACATGTGCACGCGAGTATGGTGATTAATGAAATCATGTACGACGCGGAAGGTGCAGATATTGATTGGATAGAATTATATAATGATGCAAGTAGCGCACAAGATATTACCGGATGGAAATTTGGTGATGCATCGAGCGCAAATCACACAATTAATATTCCTCCCGCAAATGGCGGACAAGGAAGTATGACGATACCTCCCGGTGGGTATGCGATTTTGACGGGAGATGCAACTGCATTTTTATCGGCACACAGTGGATTTTCGGATGTCGTACTCGATACAAGTATGTCGCTCACTAATACGAGCGCCACTATTTCTATACGAGAGACAAGTAATGGCGTGGCAGTGGATAGTGTGACGTACAACTCCGATCAAGGTGCAAGTGGGGATGGGAATTCATTGCAACTTATTGATGGTGTGTGGACTCCAGGTACACCAACGCCAGATGCAGAAAATAGTGCAGAGACAGATACTGATGATGATACAGACACCACAACGCTTGCAGATACCGATGATGGTTCAAGTGTGAAAAATGAAATTGTGACACCTGCATTTACTGCAGATATTATTGCACCGAAGATTGTTATGAGTAATATGCCGACACCATTTGAAGCATTTGTGCGTCAAAGTGATGGGACAGATGTACAATCGGGGACGTATATTTGGAATATGGGTGACGGCACGTCGTATGAGAAAAAAGGAAACGAGGAATTTACGCATACGTATCTGTACGCAGGTGAGTATGCAGTACATCTGGAATTTTTTGATAAATCGCGAAATGTACCACATCGACCTGATGATGTGGATGATTTAGTGGTGCGTGTAGTTACCTCAAATCTACTTATTAGTACCACAACTGACGGCGGTATTGTGATTAGTAATAAAAATACGCGTGATGTCGTGCTCGATAATTTTCAGATTCGTGCAGGCATATCGGCATTTGTATTTCCACCGCATTCTGTATTGCTTGCAGGAAAATCAGTCACGTTTGCCCCTGCGCGATTAGGATTACCAGTAAGTACTAGTGTTGCGCTTGTTACGCCTGCTGGCATTACCGAAAGCATGTATCCAAATACCATTGCAAAATCATCACAAGGATCAAGTCGGGTGCTTTCGTATAGACAAGTAACAGAGACAAATGCGCAGGAAGCACTCGCTATCAGTGCAACGGATACAACAACTACACAAGAAGCATTACCTGAAGAACGTAAAAAGCCAAAAACGCTCATCTTGTGGATTGCGATTGTCGGGGTCATTGGTATCGGTATTTGTATGTATTTATTTCTCGGTCGTCCGACAACTACAGAAGAAGGATTTTCGTTACTTGATGAATAAATAAAATAGAGCAAAGGCCCGACAAGCGAAGCTTGTCGGGCCTTTGTGGCATAAGATTTATTCTTCTTTATTTACTGTTACCGCAACACTAAGTACTTGAATTGGGGATTCTTCAGTGAGCGTAGCTCGTTCACCATTTAATGTAAACGATGTACCAAATCCTTCAACACGTAAGCGATACGTACCTGCACTTGGCAATGAAAGGGAATAGTTGCCATCTGCGGTAATAGGAGATCGAGCGATAACCCCTGTCTTCTCAATATCGTATGCAGCGATTGTTTTACCAAAGAAAATATTTTGTGGTGGTTCGCAAATGTTGCCCATTTTTACTTGGGTACAAAATGGACCAACGGTGATTTTACCAAATACTGAGTACACTTTTCTAGGTTGGACTATTTTTTCTACTGGTGCAGTAGCGGTGGTGGTCGTTGTGGATACTTCTTCTCTAACAATAGCACCACGTTCATCTGATACAGAAATGATGGCAGTATCAGGATTTTCTTTATTGGTACTATCTTGGTCGTCTCCGTTGTTTTCTGTACGTACCACTGGCTCTGTATCGATATCAGTTTTTGCAACAGCGACGACGTCTTCGTCTGTCACGGCATCAATGGTTGCAACACTTGTTGATAAGATAGCATCCATTGCTTCTGCACTTGAAATTTCTTCAAAATCAAATGCGCCAATGGTGATTAGTTCTGGTGCTAGTGTCGGTGTGGTTTCTGGGGTAGTACCAAGAGCTGACATAACGGCAATAGTTGTACTACCAGAAGTAGTTGTACTTTCTGATGTCGTTGTCGATGTATTTAGATCAGTAACACTTGCGACGAGTTCAGTGGTTACGTTTTTGATGACGTCTTGCTTACCTTCTTCAGTAAGTGTTGCAACAGTCTCTTTTAATCCTGCAGTATTATCAGCGAGTTCATTTTTGAGGATCTCAGCTTTTGCTTTAGTAAACGTACCTTTTTGTTTGAGTGTTTTGACTTCTTGTAAACGAGTTTGGATTTGCTTTTTTTGTACTTGTGCGCGAGCTTCTGTTGTTGGTGCAAGACTTACCGCGACTGCTTCTTTCATATGTTTGACGCCGTAGAGTGCATCACCAGGAAGCGCTGTTTCTGACGCGTAGGCAAGCGTGCCGGAACTTATCGTACCAACAATAAGAACAATCGCTGCAATGCGCATAGCGAGTGGGCGAGAGAGCCACATGAGGTTGAAATTAAAAGGAGAGGGAATACGTGTTTCGATTGGGTGTGCTTGCATGGAACGGAGAATAGCCGCTTTGTGAGCGGATTTTTCTTGGTGAGTAAGACGAACGGTCTTTCCTCGCTTAAGCTGTGTTTCAAATGGTTCCATACTTTGGGTTATCTTTATATTTATCTCGCAATATTGCTTGTGCCCGGTGAATGCGGACAGATACGGTGTTTTCGGATATGTTCAATCTCTTTGCTATTTCAGGAATAGACAAATCTTCAATATATCTGAGCATGAGTACATCTTGTTGAGTAGATTCGAGAGTTGCGAGTAATGTTGCTACTGCGCGACCGTCATCTTTTTCAACGAGACGAACATGTTCTTCATTTCCTTCAAATTCCAAACCACTTTCAATAAGTCCATCGAGAGACGCTGTCTTTTTTCGACGATATTCGTCGATGACCGCATTGCCGGCAATGCGGTAGAGAAGTGCTTTTAGACTTCGCACACTATTGCCTTTGGCGATATATTCCCATGCCTTAGTAAAGACATCTTGGGTAATATCGACAGCACGCGCACGGTCGCCAAGCTTGAAGTAGACGAAGCGGAAAATCGCTTCATTGTGGACTTCATAGGCGTCCATGAACTTGTCTTCGGGTGTTTTGTTGGATGGAGTGGGATTCATATATAGAGACGTATTTGGAAGGGGTTTCTTACTCGATTTTGTTCTTTGTGGATTATGGGTAAAAGCCTGGGTTTACTGCAAATAGCACCTTATCTGGTGTCATTGTAAAGTATACCCCTACACCAATTTTTAGCAAAAAAATTGGTGTAGGGGTATACCCGTGCTCGTCCGACTTTTTTAATCCGATTAAAAAAGTCGGACGAGCTTTATCCACCAAATATTTTATAAAAACGTAGTAATATTAAGAGATGCATCACCACATTGTTATTTTAGGCGGCGGTTTTGGCGGTATTCGTACTGCTCGATCTTTGGCTGCATATAACATTCCAAATACGACTATCACGCTCATTTCAAATAAAACCTATTTCGAATATTATCCAGCGCTCTACCGTATTGTCACTGGCGCATCACCGATTGAAGTCTGCGTGTCGCTCAACGATTTGTTGCCGAAAAATGTAGGGGTCATTGAAGCGACCATTACCGAGATAGATTTGGAAGGCAAAAAAATAATGATTGGTGATGGTGCGCCTGTATTATTTGATTCACTTATTGTTGCGCTCGGCAGTGAGACCTCATATTTTAATTTGCCTGGTGTTAATACATTGTCACTTGGGTTTAAATCGGTAAAAGAAGCACTCAAACTCAAAGCACATTTAGGATCACTGTTTGATGAACATAAGCATCCAAGTCCAGCTGAAATGGTCGCACATTTTCATGTGGTGATTGTTGGTGGTGGTCCATCGGGCGTAGAAGTTGCGGGCGATTTGGCAGTGTATTTGCGCAAGCTCGCACTCGCGCACAAAATCGATCCATCCCTCATCACCATTGATCTCATTGAAGGCACGTCGCGTATTTTGCCAACATTACCAGAAGATGTATCCGTACACGTTACACAAAAACTTCGTGCGCTTGGTATCAATTTATTCTTGAATCGATTTTTGATGAGTGAAGATATTGAAAATGTCTATTTGAAAGACATGCAGATGCAATCCAAGACCGTGATTTGGACAGCGGGAACACGATTAAATACATTACTTACCAATACTAAAGGATTTACTTTTTCAAAACGAAAACGGGTTGTGGTGGACGCTCACTTGCGACCCGAAGGATTTTCTAATGTCTACGTGATAGGAGATGCAGCAGAAACAACATTTTCTGGACTTGCACAAACGGCGCTTAATGATGGCAATTTTGTCGCGGAAGTGATTAATGCAGATTTGCGCAAGCGACCACTGCCAACATACAAACCAAAATCAGTTGCGTACGGTATTCCTGTGGGAGAAAAGTGGGCAGCGTTTGTGATTGGTGGATTTCGCACATATGGGTATATCGCATACCTCATTCGTCACTTCATCGACTTTATCTTTTTTGCCAGTATGTTGCCACCGAATACGCTCTGGAGAATGTATACGGATGGGTATAAGTATAGAGATAAAAAGTAAAAGCAATATCGCATATTTTAAAAGCACACAAATGTTTTGGTAAACATTTGCTCATTTCGGCGCCTTGCCTCTCGGCATGATTTTCTAATCAGCGCCTGCATAGGCTTTTAAAATATGCGGTATTGCTTTTTGAGGAGGAGAAGGGAGCACAAAAACGCAGGATTTCGCTTTGCGAAATCCTGCGTTTTTGTGTCATCCCGGACACGAGTAATCGAAGTTTGATCCGGGATCCAGGCTACCGCTCTAGTCTTTTAAGTATTAGCGGAATCTTTTTGAAGTCTTTTAATAATGTTTCGCGCATACCGCCATTGTACAGTGCGGCTGCTGGATGATAGAGCGGGAGGAAGTATTCCGTCGTGATGTGGGGAAGTTTTTTATGAATCAATATGCCATGAGCGTCGGCAATTTTGAGATCGGGGAAAAAGTTGTTCATCGAGTGACGACCTAGAAAAATAATTAGTTTTGGTTGTATAAAATTGAGTTCATCATAAAGCCACGGCGCACAGGCAGTTTTTTCTTTTGGTGTCGGATCACGGTTTTCTGGCGGGCGATATTTTACTATGTTCGTTATATAGATATCCTCACGCTTTAATTTAATTGACGCGAGCATTTCCGCCAAAAATTTCCCAGCCGCACCCACGAATGGCACGCCGGTCTCGTCTTCTTTTTTCCCTGGCGCTTCACCGATAAAGACAATATCTGCTTTCGGGTTACCATCACCAAACACAGGCCGTGTCGCGGTCTTTTTCAATCCGATAGCGCATGATTTGTGATGTGCTTGATGTAACTCTCTAAGTGTGGCATAACCTTGCTTTTTCACCATTTTAGTATAGAGTATGAAGAAACAATTTCAAAAATTTAAAACCCCTATACAATGAAAGAACCACTAGAACGCATTATGGGTATTCTTGGGCAAGAAATGCTTGGAGAATACAAGTACATTAATTTTTCAGCAATTAAAGACTCTCTTGGTCAAAAAAATTGGCTAGGAGAATTTCTTGTTGAGAAGAATGGACAAGAATTGTTTCTTCAGATTACAAGAGCTTTAGAGACAGAAAACGGCATTATTGCACTCGGAGAACGCATGAGAAAAATGCCGGCATATTTAGACGGAAAAAGAGTATCTGAAGTCGTTTTTTATTTTCTTAAGCAAAATAGAGAAGACCCACTTACTCTTCAAAAGAAAAAGAAATATGCAGGGAAGGAAGTAAAAAGATTGGTGAAGTTGCTTGTAGCACGGTCCGTGCTTATCTTGGATACAAAAGGGTCTGTACATGAAGGCCCAGGAAGAAAACTTTTTTTGAAAATGGAGCAACCTAAAAAAGAGGTGAGTACGAGTTGATAAGTGAAATGAGTAAAGCCCCGAAATTACAAAGTAATTTCGGGGCTTTTATTATTTGAACTGTTTGTACCCAAGGGTGATACTCATTCGTTCTTCTGATCCCCATAACAATTGCGGTTTGAAGTACACATTTTTTATTTTAAATTGCATCAAAAATCCTCGTGGGTTATTGGATTGTAGTGGAACTGATGACCGAACACCATTTACTACCACATCTTTTTTTGATGTTTCATTAAAAAATTGCGCACCATAGCCAACACTCATGAATTTGGTTATTTGTACGGTCAATTCTCCATATTCTCGCAAGAAATCTGATCCTTGTGCATGGACAATAATATGCGTTAAATCGTAGTCTGTATTTATTGTGTATTGTCCAACAATAAGATACGAACCACGAATTTTGTGCGCGATACAATAAGTACCACCGACTTCTATTTCCATTGGTGACCAACCACTGTATCCGCCATTGAAGCTCCACAGCAATCCAGTTTTTGGAATAACATAAAATTTATCTGTACCGAAATACATACCACCATAGAGTGCGGTGGTTGTGGTGTACCGGGAAGGCACATCAAATCCTTGTCGGATTGTAACAAATGCTTTTGAATCAGGGAATTTTATTTCCGCACACATATATTGTCGTGGCTTTTTAAATTCTCCTTTGTGCAGTATTGCTGTTGTGCTAATGTCAACGAATCCGTGTTTGGTGGTGTCTTGGGAAAATGCGTCATATCCGCAGAGCGAGATGATGACGAGGAGTATGGTCTTTTTCATGGGGTTTTATGGGGTTTTGATTTTTTGTAAGTATACGCAGTTTTATTGATTGTGTCGATTTTGTACTCTTTGTCATCCCGGACACGAGTCTGCGAAGTTTGATCCGGGATCCAGGCGAATTGTGTTAAAAATTTTTTTCGTTGGCCTGGGCCCCGGCCTCCGCCGGGGTGACACAATAAATCATTCTGTGTATACTGTTAAAAAATAATGTCCCATGGCAGACACAACAAAATCACAAAACGATCAAAATCTCTTTGATGAGTTCAATTTCTTTTTTGCCCAAAATGGGTATGAGAAAATATTGTATCCTTCAAATATGAACCGTCCCGAAGAATTAGAAGCAATCATTGAAAAGCAAATCAAGGAGAAACAGCAGAAGCAAGCGGAAAGCACTGTCTATTATCCATAAAAAAGAGATTTTAAGGTAAAAGTTGGCATTTAAATGCCAACTTTTTCTTTTTGCAGAAAGCATCATTTTATGTATACTATTTGGATGTCATTCAAATCATTTTTCATCAAAAAAGCATTGCAGTTTAAAGGTGTAGGTAAAGATCAAGCAGAAGCTATGGCGAAACAGCTCGACGAACATCCAGAGCTCGCATCTGCGCTTAAGTCACTCGAAGCAAATCCAGAGGTTAAAGCATTATTTGAAAAAATTCAAAAAGAAGTAGAAGAAAAAAAGAAGCAAGGTATGGCAGATAGCTACGCGACGATGAGTGTGATGACCAAACATCAAGCAGAAATTGCAAAGTATCGCGACGAGCTTGCGCCACTCGCGCAATTGATGCAAAAGCGTTAAAAAGGGGACCTGTGTATACAGGTATGTACATTTAGGGGGGTATTGTTGTATAATTACCTCACAGGGCGCG
>CALRGH010000018.1 GCA_943357245.1 Candidatus Nomurabacteria bacterium | reverse complement strand
TATGAAGTAAATCCAGAGTACGTTATGCAATTGAAAGAAAAAGGACTGATATTTTCTGGAACATCCATGGACGGGTCTTTGATGGAAATTGCTGAATTACCCAAAAAAGTGCATCCTTTTTTCCTCGCGGTGCAATTTCATCCAGAATTCCTCGCACGGCCATTATCTCCTCATCCATTGTTCACTGCTTTTATAAAAGCGTGTACAAAGAAAACGAAATAAATAAAATCCCGCATATGCGGGATTTTATTTATCTAAATCGTTTCAAAAATGCTTTGTTGTTTGGTTTTCTGCCAAGGAAATTTTTGACGAGTGTACTTTCTTCTTCGCTCGCGCCTTTTGATAATATTTTTTCAAAAAGATCCTCACCAACAATTTGGTTAGTTATTCCTTCGTTTTCAAATCGTGTCCAAATGTCATCTGCGAGTGCCAATGACCACATATAACTGTAATACCCGGCTCCGTAACCTATTAAGTGCCCAAAGTTTGCAGGAAAAAGTGAGCTTTTTGGTGTGATTATGTTCTCAAGTTTTTTTCTAAGTTTATTTGCAATAATGATAGGATTGCCTGGATTCTTTTTAGAATGAAATTCAAGGTCAAGTAGTGCAAAATCGAGCTGTCTCATTTGCGCACTTGCTTCTCTGAAGTGTCGACCTTGTTGCAATTTGATAATAAGTTCATCGGGAACTTGGGCTCCTGTTTTATAGTGTCCAGAAAGTTTTTTCAAAAATTTTTTTTCCCACATCCAGTTTTCGAATAATTGTGATGGTGTTTCAACAAAATCCCATTTTACTCCAAAACCGCATTGTGCTGCATAGCGGGTATTATTTGAAAGTAAATGAGTGAGATGTCCGAGTTCGTGTATGAAGGTGCGCATTTCTCGGTGAGAGAGAAGTGACGGGGATGTTGTTGTTGGTTTGGTAAAATTACCAATCATCATTACTACTGGTGCTTGGTACTCTTTTGTATTAATGAGAGATGGTGGACGGACAAGGGATGCGCATATATGGCTGTATTTTTTAGGTCGAGGAAAAAGATCAAGACCGAGATACCCGAGGAGGGATTTATTTTTTAATACTGCATACCACTGAACATCAGGATGTACGCTCGGCAGAGATTTCTTTTCAAAAGAAAGATTAAAGACTGTTCCAAAGAGTGAAAAGACGCCCTTCATTACGTCACCCAAAGGAAAATAGTCTCGTATCGCGTTCTCATCAAAAGATAACTGTTGTTCTTTTAATAATCGTGCGTAATATGCTAAGTCGGAAGGTTTAATAGTATTTGTCTTTTTATTGATATTTTTATTTTTAAATTCTACAATTTCCTTAAACTCTTTTTTAAATGATGGTTGTATTTTATTTACCAAATCTTGTAAAAAATGAGAAGCGATTTCTTGATTTTTTGCCATACGATTCTCAAGATTGTAGTCTATGTAATTTTTGTATCCAAGGAGAACAGCGTTTTCATATCGAAGCGCTAGTATCTTTTTAAGAACAACTATATTTTTTACCCCTCCTCTTTTAGCATTTAATTCAGAAAGTCGTTCACGTGCCTTGTCACTTTCTGCATATTCCATAAACGGAGTGTAATGGGGGTAAGAAAGGGTTATTTTATATCTGTCATCGCTTGATTTTTCAAGGCTCGCAATATAATTCTCGTCCATTCCTTTGAGTTCTTTTTTCGTTACGGTAATACAACGAATATCGTCATCTATATTATTTGCAAATATATGCCCAAGAGTTTTTATTTTTTTTAAATTTGATTTTAGTGTTCTTTGTTTATCCAAGGGAAGATCAAAACCCATGCGTTTATAACCAATAATGGTGTCTTTTAAAAGTTTTTTCTGATCCTCTGCCAATCCTTTTGCGCGGTTAGCATATTCACGGATAGCTTCGTACATTGTTTGGTCGTATTCAATATCGACAATTTCTTGAGAGATTTTATTCTTTGCCGCTCTCGCTATCTTTTGTATATTTTCATTGGGGCTAGTTTTTCCTAATATTCCAATTTTTGAAGAAATATATTCAAAATAAGCCTCTGTTTGGTCAAGAGGTAACATTGTATTTTCAAATGTACGATCTTTATGGGGAATTGCTTTTATTTTTGTATGAATTGCACGCTTTGCATCAAGAATAAAATCGGCTTGTTGTTCAATATCTTTTTCTGTCCAAGTAACCCAGTCAAAATCTGCTTTGGTGAGAGGACGACGTGCATGGGGAGTTGTCTTTTTCATGGGAGCATTATAGCAGAATTTTAGTGATTTTCTAGACAGGGATTAGTGCTCATACAAAGCAAAACCCAAGACTTAGCCTTGGGTTTTGTGTGGACGGAGTGTTTAATTTGCACCACTTGTTGATCCTGATGAATCACCTGCGGGCATTTTGAGTTCGATGTTTAGGCCGCCATCATCAGCTGGCTTTTTGTGGGAAGTGAACCACCAGACACCGACGCCGACAATAATCATTAAAATAATAACAAGAAGCGTTGTATTGGTACCTGAATTATTTTCCATAAAGATTGTAATTATCTAGTAATTAACGAGATGCTTTTTTGACTGCACGTACAGTTTTCTTCGCAGCTTTCTTTATTGTATTTCCTGCACTACGAGTTGCTTTCTTGCCTGCGTGTTTTGCGATACCGTGCCATTCTTTTTTGATATTTTGGACGGCGAGTGCAAGTTCTGCAGGAGCAATATGCTTTGCATTCTTATAAGTAGCAGCAACGTCGTGCACAATTTTTTCAAAAACTGGTGCGGTGACTTCTTTTGCGGCTTCCATTTTCTCTATAATCTTACCCTTCATTGTTACCACCCACCCTTTGATATTTTTTCTGTTCTCTTTTCCTTTGGGGCCAAATAATAAGTATGCGGCAGCCGACAATGCAGCAACGCTCGCTAGTGCGACAACAGTACTTCCTCTGTGTGATGATTTCTTTGCCATATAATTATGTCGGTTATCTACTAATATTTTAGTATACGCTTCGATATCCGTTACCACAACTATTTTTTGTGTCGTTTTTTTGCGAACAAAAGATTGAAGACCACGCTCTCTCGGACTTTGGCGCCGAGCGCTGAGACTTCGTCGCTTGCGTGCTCTACTTTTTCTTTTAGAAGAGCCGTTGAAGATCTGACATCACGAAGAATACGGACCAAATAATAGAGTGCAATACTGCCTAAGATAGTGAAGATGATAACCGCGATAGTAGTAATAAAGAAAAAGATATTTGCCTGTGCGAGTGTTTCCATTGGTATAGTATACCCCCACACCAGACTTTTGAAAAAGTTGGTGTGGGGGTATAGCAAGAATTGAAGAGATATTAAAAAGAGCGGGACCCGTAGGGTCCCGCTCTTTTTAAGTACTTATGCTGTCGCTTCTTCCTTTGCTTCTTCTACTGGCGCTGCAGCAACCTCTTCAGGTGCAACAGGAGCAGGGTGTTGTGCACAATTTTCACAAACCATGACACCATCTACCATCTTCATTTCACTCGCACATGTAGGACATGTTGTTGTTGCTTCCATTGTATATATGGTTAGTTAGTAAAAGAACTTTGAGTATAGCACATATTTACCCGCACACTTACTTTGCCATGGTTGCAATTCGTGTTTTCGTAAAATTACCAGTAAATTAATTTTTTGGGATAGACCGTAATTATCTAGGTGTCCTATTGTTGTTGCAACAAAAACACAATGGCAAGGTAAGTGTTCGGGTTTAGTCAATAAAGGTGAGCGCCTTTCCTTTCTTGCCACCACGACCCGTACGGCCAATGCGGTGAATGTAGTCGTCGTGGGTTGCAGGAATATCGTAGTTGATCACGTGAGAAATATCTGAGACATCAATACCTCGAGCAGCAACGTCCGTTGCAACCAAGACTTGAATGCCGTCACCTTTAAATGCAGCAAGCGCGCGTGAGCGTTTGCTTTGGTTCTTATCCCCGTGAATTGATTCTGATTTAAATCCGCGTGCAATCAAATCTTTGTGGAGTTTTTCAACGCCATGTTTTGTTTTACCGAAAATGAGCACTTTAGAAAATCCATTTTGGATCAAGAGATCGTGAAGTGCGTCAATTTTATTTTTACCTTTTTCAACACGCACGACATCTTGTTCGACTGATTTTGCAGTGTCACCAGTTTTCACAGAAATACTGATTGGGTCACGCAAAAAGTCTTTGATGAGCGCTTCAACTTCGCGAGACATCGTTGCAGAGAAAAAGAGCGTGTGACGGTCTTTTGGCATGCGAGACATCATGTATTTCATATCCGCGATAAATCCCATATCAAGCATGCGGTCTGCTTCATCAAGGACAACAGATTTGAATGTCGAAAGATCAAGTGCTTTGCGTTCCATCAAGTCTTTGATGCGTCCTGGAGTTCCAATGACAAAATTGTGTGAACGGCGAAGTCCTTGCAATTGCTTGCCAATATATGAGCCACCGACAGTACACACAGAAAAAATACGGAGTCCTCGTGCGAAGCCGATTAATTCTTCTTCGATTTGTTGTGCAAGTTCTCGTGTTGGGACAACGATGAGTACTTTTTCAGCAGGATTTTTGATGACCTTGTTTAAAAGAGGAATCAAAAATGCTGCCGTTTTACCGGTACCCGTATTTGCAATACCGACAATATCTTTTCCTTGCAAGATATGGGGAATAGTCCGGTCCTGAATAGGAGTCGGAATTGTGTATCCTTTGGTAATAATATTTTGCTTTAGTCGTTCATCCACTAAGAAATCCTTGAACATGTGTTCAGGTTTAAAATCTGGGATGGTTTCAGTAATAACCGCCTTGTTGATATAGCGGGATACGTCTATTTTACTACCGACGAAACGGCTACGGCCGCTTCCGCCGTTTCGCTTTCCTCCAAATGAAGAAGGTCGACGACTAAAAGAGTTGCCACCTGATGAAGGTGATCGTTTTGCGAAATTGCTTCCGCCTTGTTTTTTATACATTATTGGTTCGGAGCCACTGTTAGAATATAAATGTAAGGTGGCTCGGTCTCGAAGTTTTCCAATAAAAGACAAGATGTATGCATATTGCGCCTCTATATTTCGAAAGCGAGAGCTTTGGAAACAAAAACTAATGAGATTTACTTACTCATCCATAATAGCCTAAAACAAGATTTTTGTCAAATAATCCATATAGGTTCAGTAGCTTGGAACCATTGACTTTATAGTGTATATATGCTATACTTCTAATGAGCGATTTTGCTCATTCACAGTTAAATACCCACGGAGGACAAAGCATGAAAAATGCAACACAATCCAAAGAAAAGCCGAGCTTGAAACAATTGCTCGCACTTGCCGCATTTATTGCGGGTGTATTAGAAGAAATTTTTACTGGCGGTCAAATTCAGCACTGGCTTCAAAACAAAGGCAAACTTCGTACAAAGTTGTTTGAAATGTTTGAGATTACTGTTGAGACTTACACTGAAATTCGTGAAGATTGGAAGAAATTTTACCACTCTGCATTCGGCATGGAAGTTGATTTTTCCGGAATACCAATTCCGGAAAAACCAGAAGGAAATTATCGGTTATTGTTTATTGCAAAAGGTTTGTCCCTGAACAAAGTCTTTGACGCATGGACATTTCCGAAATGGAGATATGACAGCAACCTCGACAAAAAAGTGCCGACCAACAAAAGAATGCCGACTGAAAGTTATGCGATATGGGTTCTTGCAGGTGATGAACCTGATGCAGAATTTTTAGGTAAATCCACACGAGTAGCCGATCCAAATATGGAAATCGGTATGACATTACTGGAGCGCATGATTTTTGAAAGCAAGTATTTTGAGGAAACCGGCAAGCATCTTGATGTAAAAGGAATTACTTTCTGTTCTGGTTCTCGCAATTCGGGCGGCTTCGTACCCTACGTGTACTTGTACAGCTATGGCGAGGTGTACGTGAACTGGTACTACCTCGACTACTCTTATGCGAAGTGCGGTGTCCGTAGAGCAGTTACTCTTTGACTTTGTCTCTTTTTCTCTTATCGGCATTTTGCTTTTTGCAAAATGCCGATTTTTTTATACTTAAATCGGCTGTTAAGCTAATCTGCGCAAGTGGATGATAGTTAAATATCGCTAGGTCTTGCCTCGCGGAGCATCATTGAATTTGAATAGGATTAGGTAAACTCAATTAAAATATCTCGGAAGTTTTTGATGCGGTCATTTTTATCGAGTTCGATTTTTTCTTTTTTATAGAGTTCGAGACGTTCTTTCCTGTGTGAAGGGGAAACCCAAATATGGCCGTCTGCGTACACGATGCGATGGAAGGGGATATTTTTGACGCCATTATCGTGTGCTTTTCCCAATATTGTTGTGATACTTTGTGCGGCTATAGCGCCCGCGCCTGCGGCGCGGGCTATTCTACCGTACGTTGTCACACGACCTTTTGGAATTGATAATGCAATTTTAATAACACGGTCGGAAAATGTTTGCATAAAATGATTCAGAATCTGCCTATTGTCGATTTTCTTTGCAAAGCTGGGAGAAGACTAGGAATCTCACTACTCGCTACGCTGCGTTTTGGAAACCTTGCGGTTCCAACGCTCGTTATCACTCGCTGCCTCCACCACGGAGAAACTCCCGTTTCCCCGACCCCTTTCCCGTTCGAATCCTAGTCTGGCAGTCTCGCTTCGCTTGCTGCCAGACTAGGATTCGAACCTAGATACTCAGATTCAGAGTCTGAGGTCCTACCATTAGACGATCTGGCAATATTTTTTTCATCCTGACATTATGATCTCCCAGCTTTGAAAACAAAATTTGACTCACTTACTGTACCTGATTTTGTTAAAAATTCAAATTAGAAACAAAAAAGAGCCCGTGCACGAAGGGCTCCTTTCTAAGGTGTTAATGTTCATACCTTATGTCCTGCTTTTCGGATAATGTCTCGCAAAAGAGAAATCCTGCGATGGAACAGAGGTAAGTCGTGGTGTACACGGTGCGATGCTTTAAAATCTGCCAAGTGAGCGTGTGCAAATATTTCCATCTCCTCTTTTGTCATAGCTCGTACTTTTTCAATCATTTCCATTTTTAGGAGATTGGCACGGGATGCTGTGTCGGTTTCTTGTACTATGTTCATGTTGTTTAGGTTTAGGCGCATTGTAGTCATCTTTTGTGTGTATGTCAAAGGTATCAACAATTGCTTTTAGGTAAATCTGTTACAATATATTTTATATGAATCCGGTAGTAGAAAATGGCATAACCGGAGGCATTGGTGAGTGACAGTTATTTTTTCAAAATATATATATACGATTTATTACTTAATAAAAATGGTGTGAACCAATAATGCCATTTTTCACTACCCGGATGAATCCGGTAGTAGAGTTTCAAATCATTGCTGGCGCAATATTGTCGTGATACATTGGACTTAGTATTTTATTAGTTAACTTTCATTTCAACTATTGTTTGTTTTGTAAAACAATTTGAAATCTCACTACCGGATGAAACAACTTCGTCTTGAAGCACTCGCAGATGGTATTTTTGCAATCGTTATCACGTTGCTCGTATTTCATATTCGACTCCCTGAATTACCTGCAAATGTGAGTGACGGTGCATTATGGAGTGCAATTTTTGATATGCGTACCTTGTTTGCAAGTTATGTACTTTCATTTGCCGTACTTTTTACGTATTGGCGTGCGCATCATTTTATCGCGTCGGTATATGCAAAAGGTATTGATCAGATGTTTGTAAACATCAACGCAGTTTTTTTCGTGCTCGTTGCACTCGTGCCATTTTCTGCAGACATGCTCGGTAGATATAGCAAGTCACCGCTTTCGATTATGATTTTTTCTTTTAATATCGTGTGCATTGGTGCGGTATTGTATTGGATGCGTACATACGCAAAACGCGCACAGACAATCGAAAATCAAGAAGTGACACCAATCGAAGAACGTCACGCCATAATGCGTATCATGGTGCCGATGTTCACTGCATTGATTGCAGTAATCCTTGCAACATACAATACAGACATAGCGCTTATTGTGCTTACTGCTGGTATTTTATTCAATTTATCTCGCAGAAGTACGCATGTCACCACACGAATACTTGGTGTTGTGTTCGTTGATTTTAAAGAGAATTAGATTAGTAAACAGAAAATACTAAATACTAAATAGGAACAAAAATTCAGCAAGAAAAATATGACAGATAAGGTATTTCAAAAACTGGTTTGGGGGTTTTATAAAAAAAATAAACGGAGTTTTCCTTGGAGGGAGACAAAAGATCCTTACGCAATCTTTATTTCAGAAGTGATGTTACAGCAGACACAGGCGCCTCGCGTGGTGGCAAAGTTTGTGGCATTTATGAAAAAGTTTCCGACGGTGCAAAAACTCGCACAAGCAAAAGAGGCGAGTGTGGTACGCGAATGGCAAGGACTTGGGTATAATCGTCGTGCACTCAATTTGGTGCGTGCGGCACGGGAGATAGTCGCGTGGCACGGCT
>CALRGH010000017.1 GCA_943357245.1 Candidatus Nomurabacteria bacterium | reverse complement strand
AAACAAAAACAGGCATTAAGCCATGGATGATTATTATTGGTGTTCTTATTATTCTCGCTATTTGGGTAGGGAGTGCGTACAATCGCATGATTACGCTTCGCCAACAGACGCGTACGTCATGGGCGCAGATTGATACTCAATTACAACGTCGCTATGATTTGATTCCAAATTTGACGAGTACCGTTAAAGGATTAACTGCGCAAGAAAAAACAGTATTTGGCGACCTTGCAAAAGCTCGTGCGAGTTATTCTGGTGCACAAGGAAATCCTACAGCGCAAGCAAATGCAGCAAATCAAGTTGAAACAGCAATTAGTCGATTATTGGTGATTGTTGAAAATTATCCTGTACTTAGATCTTCCGAAGCATTCGTAGCGCTTATGGCAGAACTCGCAGGAAGTGAAAATCGTGTTGCGGTAGCGCGTAAAGATTACAATGAGGCAGTGAGTGGCTATGAGACAACACGTCAGCGTTTTCCTGGGTCAGTGATTGCAGGCATGTTTAATTTTGAGATGATTCCGTATTTTGAAATTTCTTCTGATGCAGTAAAAGACGTGCCAAAAGTGGATTTTGAATAGCACTTACTGATGAGTATGAAAAAATTCTCATTACAACAAATCGTAAGAAACTCTGCCATGGCAGAGTTTCTTACGATTTTTGTTTTTGCTCTTGTGCTTATTCCTTATACTACTTATGCCTACACAAGCCCGGGCTCTCCTTCGGGTTTTGTAAATGACTTTGCAAATGTTATTCCCGATGATGCGCAAGTAACACTTGAACAAAAATTGTCCGCATTTAGGACTGAGACATCGAATGAAATTTCTATTGCAACGGTGCAAAATCTTGGTGGCGATACGATCGAAAATTATGCGAATGAGCTTTTTCGCGAATGGGGAATCGGCACAGAAAAAAATGATAATGGTATTTTGATTTTACTCGCGATGGAAGAACACGGCATTCGTATTGAAGTCGGCTACGGACTTGAGGGTGCGGTGCCGGATATGATTGCAAAAAGTATTAGTGATAATGACATCACGCCAAATATGCGTGCAGGTGATGTTGCAACGGCGCTTGATACGGCGACAACCCATTTGATGGATGCAACACGCGGAGAATACGCGCCGATAGAATCCAATGATCAGCGCAAGGCAGGCATAGCGATATTTTCTTTCCTCGTTCCATTTTTATTTGTCTTTTTAAGTATTATCATTCGCATTCTTGCACAAACAAAATCATGGTGGTTGGGTGGCGTTTTCGGTGGTATTGGCGGATTCATCACGGGTATGGTTATAGGCACTATTATTCTCGGCGCTATTTCGGGATTACTAGGCATCGGTCTTGGACTGCTTGTTGATTATTTCTTATCTAAAAAAGGTGTTCGTCCTGGTGGCGGTCGTGGTCCATGGGTGGGTGGATTTGGTGGGGGAGGTTTTGGAGGAGGAAGCAGTGGAGGTGGATTCGGTGGTTTTGGCGGCGGCTCAAGTGGTGGTGGCGGTTCGAGTGGTAGTTGGTAAACCCGAACACTTACTTTGCCATGGTTGCGATTCGTGTTTTCTCACTTTTTACAATAAATATCAGATAACAGTAGGTTGTATAGAAAGAGTAGTGATCTATTATGTTGCAACAAAAACACAATGGCAAAGTAAGTGTGCGGGTAAAATGAACATACAAATATACGAATGTTGCGAATTACTACGAATAAGCAAAAACTGGCAAAATTATATAAATAGAGTACACTTTTGTCATGGAATCATCATTTGAAAAAGCACAAAAATTAGTGAAAGAAAAACAAGTGGAAGAAAATTCCTCACTTGAAAAGGCGCAAAAATTAATAGAGGAAAAACAACAAGAGGAAAAGAGAATTGCTGATAGCGCCAGTCGTGCTACCAAAGAAACACTTGACGAGGTAATTGCGCACGAAAAAATACAAAAAAACGTGTTTCAAGATAGCGCAGGAGATGCACGACGAGAAATAGAAGAAAGTAAGGAGATTTTAGGTGACGTTCTCCCAGAGCGTAAGCGTATTAAAAGTGTTGGTAAAAAAACACAAGCGTATTTACACAACGACGTAAAAGGTGGTAAAGAGCTATTGAAAGATAAAACAAAAGTAAATGAAATTTTTGGTGATGATATTAAAAAACTCAAAGAAATAAACGAAACCGTTAAAGGTGCTCGAGAAAGTATTTCAAAATTCACGAAAGAGCTGGAAGCAATCAAGAAAGAGAATTACGAAGACGCTGATGGATTTTTGCAGAAATTATATAAAACAAAAACATGGGAGAGTCTTCGCAATCGTGTCGGGGTTGCTGAAGCAGGAAGACATGATTTTAATGAAAGAACAGATATTGCAGAACGCGTTGAAAAAGAATTTCCAGAACGAATGGGGGATAGTATTGTGATGGATTTCAAAGCGACGTCAGGTGCGCGTATAAAAGATCCGACACTTGAAGTATTAGAAGAAAAAACAAGAGGCGAGCTTGATATTTATCGCGCAGAAGAAAATGAAATGTGGAAGGCTTGTCGCGCAATGAAGAAAGGTTTTTTTGAGAGCAAAGAAAAATTTAAAGAACGAGAAAAAGAAGCAGAACAAGAAATACAAGAACATAAACAAAATGAATTAAAATTGTTCTTCTATAAAGAAGATAAAACAGGTATTTCTGATTTGTCGAATGCATATAGTGGTATACGAAATCATGTAGACAAAATGCTTACATGGACTTTAGGTGGTGGGCATTATAGTGAGCAGTGGGAGAACTTTTTTAAGGAAAAAGAAAGAACACTTGGTGGAATTATAGATTTTTGTAAACAATACGCACAAGAAAAATTTGATAAAACAAAATTAACCAATGAAGAAGAAAAACTTCTTGAGCTTGAAAAAGAAGTCAAAACCCGCCGACACTGGGCAAGTTAAAAAGCAAAGCCTGTTAGATTTTAAAAATTATCAGTAAGAAGTACTATTAATTTATGCAAAACAAAAACACACTCATCACACTTCTCGTCATCACACTCGCAGTTGTTGGTTTTATCGCGTTTAAAAATAGCGCAAAAGCGCCAATCGTAGATAATGTGCCACCACAGACAATGCCGACAGATGGCATAACAGGAAACAAAAATAATAAAGGAGATCTCATTTCATTTTCTATTTGGCAAGAATCTAAAGTGCACGGCGTTGTCTCGTATCGAGGCACCATCCGTGGCGCGTACTTTTTTGAAGCGAATATTTTGATTAAAATTCTCGGTGCAAACAAACAAGTATTGAAAGAAAGTAATGCAATGGCGACAACGGATTGGATGACCGCAGAGCCGGTAGATTTTGAAGGGAATATTGATTTCACTGGTTTCCCAACTGGCCGCGCCTATATCCGCATCCAAAACGACAATGCAAGTGGATTGCCAGAACATGATAAGTGGATTGATATACCGGTGATTATTCAATAAATATGTCTACAGCACCAGCACCAATTTTATCAGCCGCACTCAAAACACTCTCTCGAGCAACATTGCTTGTGCGCAATTCCACATATCCGGGCAATGATACGAGCATAGAAGCACTCCATACGCTCGGCGAAGCAATTCATGATGTGCCTAATTTGCTTTTGTATTGGGATGAGAAAAATTTGGAAGAAATTAAATTATCATTTGGTGTATTTGATCAAAGTCTGTGGCCGGAGGATACTGTGCCTGACCTCCTCTCGTTCTTTGAAGAAGAATTGAAAGAAGAAATAACTAAAGAAAATAAATAAAGATGGAAGAACAAACACCACCAGTACAACCGATAGAGCCGCATGAATTTAGAAAGAAGTATCCATTCGTTGCATATACCGTGCTTGTGCTTTTCATATTGGCACTCGGACTCTTTTTTGCAAATCTACGCTTTCATTTTTTTGATAAAAAAGAGACTGTGCCATCAGACATCAATTCAATTACCACTGACTCTCAAATAAAATCAGATGTTCAGGAAACGGAGGATCCAAAATTGTCGATCGTTGAGGTAATATTTAGTGATACCCTGATTCCCTATATTGTTGCGAGTGCTCCACCTGACGAAACAACGGCTATTGTTGGTAATACGGTAGTATTTAGGTATCCTACCGATGAGCAAAATGACAAATATCAGAGCATGGGCGAAGAATCTGGGGGGAGTGATATTGTAGATGATTATTCGTATTATACGTACATAGCAGAGGAATATCTTAAAGAACAACGTGCTGTCGTCGTAATTGCAGAGACGCGATATCTTTCCTTTATTGTAGAAAATAAAATAGTTTACCTAGATACAGAAGCAGATGAAGATGATTTTGGTCTCACGTTGTTTTTTAGTGATAGTAAAATGCCACACATCGTGTATCCTGTTGATGTAGAGCGTGAATACCCTGTGTATTACAAGAAAGAATAAGTATGAATAAAATCACCTGGATCATTTTAATAATTCTTATCGGCAGTGTCGCATTCGCTTACAAAAAATATATGCCAAATACAAATCAACAGAGTAATACGAGTGAACATATAAACGATATTTTCCCGAAGCCAATTGTTAACAATGGGATTACCTACTCACTTGTCGGCAAAGAAGAAATAACGAGAGATTATCTTTTGGATGGAACTGAAGAGACACAAATTACTGGCTACACTATAAACCTCGTTGCGACAAAGGATGACGGCAGTACAAAGTGGAGCACGCAGATTTTCTCGAGCCAGATGAGTAGTCCGGAGTTTCTCAAAACGGTTATTACTGAATTTGCACTTGAAAGGGGTCATATTAAAATCAGTGGCCCAATGGTATCGCAGAGTATAAAAATAGATACAGGTGAGATAATTAATGAATAAGATATACTTAAATAACTCACAGGAAGAACCTGTGAGTTATTTTGTTGTGTATATATTTACTGACCCGGTACTATTGGTTCATCCGACAATTCGCATTTTAGCGCTGTCTGTTTTTTCGCTGTCCCTGCATATCCCATTGAATCTACACAAAAATACGATCCATCACCAAGCATTGTTGATGCTGCGTATGCAGTCGCTGTATCTTTACAGACAAAAGCTTCAGCCGATGTTTGTTCTATGACCGCGCTCGCTAAACGTTTCATTTCTGTGGATGCACATACTCCTTTATAGGTGCCCTTATGATTATCATAATAAATTTCAGCGTGCGCACGCATACTAGAAAGAGAACCTTTCGCACTAGCATCTTTACCTTTTGTTCGAGCTATATCCAGGCTTCCTCCTATGACTTGTTGCACCATTTCTTCAAATGTCATCGCGCCACTTGGTACCTCTACAGTGACGGGTTTATTCCAATCACTAAAGAGAGTAATTAAACTCACAGAGACAACATCGTCAGGAGTTGAAGGAGGATCTATTGTTGGCGTGGTACCACCTGGAACGGAAGGGATATCATTACTGTTTCGTGGTTGCCCTGGTTCGACAATATCAAACTTAGTACTTATTTTGTAGGGGAGATGATCTTTCTTACCAATCCACGCTTCGCCACTGAAATTTTTTACACCGTCTAACATTTTTATTGATGAGGTAATATCAAAAGACGAAAGCTGTGAACTGTCTTTGCCTGCAGATTTTATATACGCTTGGACTTCTTCTAAGTAATTGGTAATTCCATCTCTGTTAAGATCAAATGTAAAGTGATATGACGATACGCCGTTGATATCTTCAGGAGTAAGTTTTTTCAAAACAGTTATAAAACGAGCGTTGCTGGTTATATCGAGCAAATGATTTTTTTGTTCATCGGTAAGTCCTTCTATGACACTAGGATCAATACCGGTAAATTGCATAATAGGAAGCGGAGTCGGCGTTGTGTTTGATGCGTAAGGAAATGAAACCCATTTGCGTTCAAACTGTGAAAGTATAGGAATAAAAGACAGCGCTGGAGATTTGGTGAGTTGTCCGTAAAGAGTTCCGTTAGTCACACGCAATTCTACGGCGCCTGATATGGAGCCAAGGATAAATGAAATAACTGCGTTTGATTTTAATGTTTCTTTATCTGTAAGATCGTACGATCCTTTTGTGGTAACGGTAAATTTTTGAGGAGCTCCACCTGGCAAAAGTCGCATCAAAGCCGCTCCATTTGATGCTTTTGATATATCTACAACCAGCGTTGCATCAAAGGAAGCGCTTGTTGCTCGACGCGCTGATTCGAACGCTTTGCTAGTCACTGTACTGAGTGAGGTAAAGTATCCTGCGTATGATGCATAGGCAGCACCTCCGCCAATAAGTAGTATAAGCAATACAACAACACCAACGGCCCATCGTTTACCGCTTTTTTTAATTGGTTCTACTGTAGAAAAATTAGGTTGTGTAATTGGTTGTGCGGGTTGTTGTACCGGTTGCGGTTGTATAACCGTAGGTTGCACTGCTTGTGTTGCGGTTGTCTGTCCCATCGGCATGGTTGGGATGAAGGTCGGCTGTGCAGGAGGAGATACAGGATTTGTTGGGCCAATACTTTTATAAGTATCTGCAATATCTTCGAGAGACCATCCATTTTGCAGAAGGGAGCTTTTTATTACATCAGTTGTTGTGCCTTTTGCTGATTCTCTTTTAATATATTCGAGCAATTCTTTGGTGACCATATTTTTTAATAAAACACGTTAGAAATAATAGCAATACGATAGTATTAGTATAACGCAAGATTATTTTTTATGTGGGAATTGTATTGGATAGAAGTGAATTACTGCTAGTGCGCTACCGTAATCGCATAGACGCGCGACGCGCCGGACGCTAGTAAGGCGCGTCGCGCGTCTTTTAATGTTGCGCCGGTGGTGACGATGTCATCTATCAGAAAGATGACGGCGTTTTCTACATTAGTATTCGGTTTTACTGCAAACACGTCGCGCATATTCGCGAGGCGATTGTGGCGGCGTTTTATTTTTGCCTGCGGTTCGGTATTTTTGGTTTTGCGGAGAATGTCGGCGATTACAAAATCAGTAGGGGTGCCCGCGCGCGTAAGCGCGCGGGCTAAGAGTTCTGCTTGATTATATCCGCGCTCTCGCAATCGCACGCGCGAAAGGGGAATAGGTACTATATAGAGTGTGTGTCCGCCAATGCGTAATTCTTCTTCACCATAGAGTGCGAGGAATCCTTCATACAAATGCGGACCGAAGTCATTTGCGAGTGCTTGGGTCCCTTTGTATTTTAATTTCCATAATGCATTTCGCAGTGCAGGATTTTTATAGCTCTTGAGGGGGAAAATCCATGCAGGTAAGTCGTGTTGTTCGTCGTGAGGCGCATCCAAATTACCAAAACATGTCCTGCAAAAATACGTGCCGGATTTTTTGCACACAAAACACGCGCGAGGCAAGAAAATATCGAAGAGTTTATTTTTTAAGTGATGGAGGAAGGGCATAGAGATTATTTTTTTCTTTTGTGTCATCCTGAACTTGATTCAGGACCCAGGCTAATTGCAATATCCCCTCCGGCTCGAGGACTCGCCACCTCCCACTTTTATAAAAGGGGAGGAAAAGTCAAAAACTCCTTTCAAAAAATCACATTCGCTAGTATACTTTTATCATATCATTTATTATTATGCTTTTTTCCCTTAAAAAATTTTTCAGCAAAGAATTATTGCACCATGTTGCAAAACCAGACAGTGTTGTCGGTATTGATATCGGCGCATCATCTATCAAAGTAGTGCAACTTCGCGCGCATGGTGGACGTGCGACACTCGAAACATACGGCACTATCGCACTTGGACCCTATGGCAAAGTCGATATTGGCGAAACAACAAATCTTGGCGCACCAGAGCTTGTCTCGGCACTCGCTGATGTCTTACGCGAAGCTGGGGTGACCACAAAATCATCTGCATTTTCTATGCCATCATCCGCGAGTCTTATTTTTATTCTCGATTTACCTGCCGTGATTGAAGAAGAACAGCTTGCCACGGTGGTGCCAACGCAAGCACGCAAATATATTCCTGTGCCGATGAATGAAGTCACGCTCGATTGGCAAATTATTCCAAAAAAAGAAGAAATATTTGAAGATAGTGTAGGTTTGGATAAAAATAAAGAAATGCCAAAAATGCAAGTGTTGCTTGTTGCGGTGCACAATGACACGATTAGTAAATATCAAGAAGTCATCAAGCGCTCATCACTCACTGCGCCTGTGTTTGAAGTTGAAACTTTTAGTTCAATCAGAAGTAGTTTTGCTAACACAAAAGAATCTTCGCTCTTTATTGATTTTGGTGCACTCAAAACAAAACTCGCGGTGATTGAACATGGACTCATCAAACATTTTCATGTTATCAATCGTGGGTCGCGCGATATGACAACGTCGATTTCGACCGCACTCGGCATTTCATTTGTTGACGCAGAAAAATACAAACGCGAATATGGCCTCTATGGTGCACCAAATGAAGAACGCACAGGCGAAGTTGCGCGACAAAGTATTGATTTTATTATTGCAGAGATAGGGACAACTATTTTGCAATATGAACGCAAATACGGCAAAAAAATAAGCAAACTTGTCTGCGCTGGTGGGGGAGCACTTTTGAAAGGACTTGATATTTATGTAGGAGAAGCATTGGCGCTTCCTGTTGAGCTTTCAAATCCATTTGCAAAAACAGAAGCGCCAGCATTTTTGAATAAAGTACTTGCTAGTGCTGGTCCGGAATTTACCATTGCGACAGGATTGGCGCTTAGGGCGCTAGAAAA
>CALRGH010000016.1 GCA_943357245.1 Candidatus Nomurabacteria bacterium | reverse complement strand
GCATTCATCGCAGAAGAATTTCCAAAGTTTATGGAATTAGCGTACCAAATGGAACGCACGATCCAAAACAAGAAACAGAAATTCAACAACGGCTATTTTGGTTGGTTTAAATTTGATCTTCCTCAAGATGCTGCACTCGCACTTGACGTTGCCTTTGATACAAATGTAAATATCATTCGTCACTTGTTTATCAAAACAGTACGCGAAAACACATTGGTGGGTAAACGCGTTGTCCGAGAAGTAAAAAAGAAGGTAGAGCACACTGATGCTCCTCTTGTCGCAAAAGAAGAATCAACTCCAGAAGAAATCGACAAACAAATTGATGCTCTCGTTACTGAGTAATATCTCCGTGATATACTAGTCCTATAAAGGTCCCTTTATTAAGATCGTAACAGTATGTATATGTATATAAACAAAGCGACTATTCTTGGCAATTTGACTCGAGACCCTGAGATGCGTGCATTACCAAACGGTACCAAAGTAACAAGTTTTAGTCTTGCGACCAATCGTACATGGAAAGGTGCTGATGGTACTCGACAAGAAGCGACTGAATATCACAATGCAGTCGCATTCGCAAAACCTGCCGAGCTTATCGCGCAGTATTGCAAAAAGGGAAGTTCTCTCTATATTGAAGGACGTCTCCAGACTCGCAGTTGGGAACAAGAAGGGCAGAAAAAATATCGCACCGAAATCGTTGTTGAAAATTTCCAATTCGGTCCAAAACCTACTGGTGGTACCAGTACGTACAACGCAGATCAAAGTGCATCTCCTAAAAAAGATTCAGCTAAACCTGCAAAAGAAGATGATCTCGAATCTATTGAGTATCCGCAAGAAAACGTAAACGTGGACGACATTCCGTTTTAAAACCACGTCATTATTATTACTTACTAATTTATGAAACAAGACTACTTTAGTTCAAACAATATAAAGCATGTCGACTACAAGGATCTTGATATTCTCAAGAAATTCTTGAATCCAAACGGTCGCATTCTTTCTCGAAAAAAGACAGGTACGTCGACCAAAAATCAACGCCTTGTCTCTCAAGCAATCAAGCGAGCGAGATTTATGGGGCTTATCCCGTTTATCGCTCGGTAATACTACCTCCAAAAGCCCTGCAAACCTTCGGTTTGCAGGGCTTTTGACTTGCGTGTTCGTTATGAGTATAGTTAAGAAAACCTATTAACATGGAACAATTAAATAATCAAACACCCGCAATCAGCGTAGCTCTTATTAGAGGGGTGCACGCACAATCAACATATTACAATGATTTACTTGATTTTTCAGAAAAACACATTTCACAGAATCTTAAACAAAAAATAGCAACGCTTATTGTTTTTGCTGCTCCTACAGAAGTAAGTGAATCAATCATTAAGGCAATGTATGTAGAACACAATGATACAGATCGAAGCTATCACCGAGTATTTAATAGTTTTGAATCATTTGCAAAAATTGCTTGTTGTGTTGATAATACTGATTATCTTTATCAAGAATGCATGGAAAACATAGAAGTAGAGCAAGAAAATATATTCCATGAATTTAAAATGCTTCGACAACGACGGAAAGAAGCAAAAGGTTCTTATGTTGAACAAATTTGTGTAGACAGAGCGCTTGCTGTTGGCGACATGGTTTGTGGTAATACTTTTAGAAAAGTGTTGCAGTTTATTTTAGAAAATATCAGAACACCAAATGATGGTATTGAAAAAATAAGAACTGAAAGTTGTATTAAAATATACCACCGAAAACAGAGTGCTCAATTTCATGTTGATGTGAGCACCTCTGAAGGACTCATTCAATCTCAGGTAAAGACTGAGAAGAGAAAAGTCTATTTTGCGACAGGGTGTGTCGGATTTTTTGAAGAAAAAGGAGCTAAAATTCCCGTAAGCCTTGGTCCTGGTGGTTCTATCGATACTGCGAGCATTATGGCCACAGCATTGCGTTCACGAGAAATATCAGTGTTTCATCCCAAGGAATATGCTCGAAAAAAGAATGATGCTCACTTTGTTTGTAAAAGAGCACGAGAGTATGGTGATGTAAAAATTAGTTTTAATTCTTAAAATACAAAGCCTCCCGATGTTTTCGGGAGGTTTTTTGATTTTTGACACACAAAAATCACGTCACAAAGATTTTTTACCGTAGGTAAAAAATTTTGAGACGCTATTTATTTTTGCGCTCGTTCGACGTATTCTCCTGTGTCGGTATTGACCACAATAGTCTCGCCGGATTCCAAGAAGAGGGGAACATTGATCGTTGCACCATTCTCGAGCGTAACCGGTTTGTTACCGCCTGAAGCGGTACTTCCTTTAATTGCTGGAGGAGCTTCCGTAATTTTGAATGCCATTTTAATAGGCACTTTGACGGAAATAATATTTTCTTCGTCATCGTCATTTGTCCAGACAAGTGCAGTGACAAGTTCATTTGGTTTTAAAAATCGGACAGTTTGTTCGCCGAGAATTTTTTCGTCGAGCTTGAAACGATTTGCAGGATCAGTAGGATCTGCGAACCAAAATTCGCCTTTGTTCGTGTACAAAAATTTTACCTCGCGCTTGGTAAGATCCGCTTCATCAACTTGGTCAGTCGTGCGGAATGTTTCGTTATAGGTGCGACCACTCACCAAGCTCTTCAATTTGACTTGGTTTTGTGGTTTGCGCTGTTGCGTCCGAGCAACGTGACCATCAAGCACAAGACAGGGCTCGTTGTTAAATATGATAATTTTTCCCTCTTTAATTTCGTTGTATTCTAGGAGTGACATAAATAGGGTATAGGGGTTAGGGTTTAGTAAAAACAAAAAGCCATAGGGCTTACGCGCAAACTATATCAAATGAAGTTTGTTTTGGGAAGCGGTTGACAGACATGGACAGAACGAGTACAGTAAGACAAAATAATAAATCATGCTACAAAAACAACTTAGTTTCACTGAGTACACTGCTTTGGTAAAAAAGTTTTTCCCAAAAGGTCTTCCATTTTCCATGGAAGTAAGATTGGATCAAGATAGATTTGTAAAAGATGAATCCATCGTGTATCTTAAACATCAACTTGAACACATGAAAGATGGTGTTTCAAAAAGGGAAAAAGCGCAAGGAAAACAACTTGCAAAACAATTAGAAAAATATAAAAAAAAGACAAAACCGCCTCCTAAAAAGTGAGGCGGTTTTCTAATGCATGTTTACTCATCACTTCCTCCAGTCGCTGGTTGGATTTCGCCAAAGCGATTGCGGATTTGTTTTTCTAATTCTTTAGCTACTTTACTGTTTTCTTTGAGCCAGGTGCGTGTTGCGTCATAGCCGCGGCCCATCGGGACTTTGGTGCCTTCTTTATCTTTATATGAATACGATGCGCCATTTTTATCAACGATACCCAATTTTTCGCCCAGTGCTAAGAGTTCTCCTTCATGCGAAATACCTTCGCCGTAAATAATATCGAACTCTGTTTGTTTGAATGGGGCAGCGACTTTGTTCTTGACGACTTTCACGCGCGTACGACCGCCGACAACATCTTCACCTTTTTTGATTTGCGCGATGCGACGGATATCAAGACGGACTGATGTATAAAATTTGAGCGCCTTACCACCTGGGGTAGTTTCTGGATTACCAAACATAATACCGATTTGCATACGGATTTGGTTGATGAAGATGACGCAGGTCTTTGATTTTGCGACAATCGCCGTCAATTTGCGAAGCGCTTGAGACATAAGACGGGCTTGTTTACCGACGTGTTGTGCGCCCATGTCGCCTTCAATTTCATCTTTTGGGGTGAGTGCGGCGACGGAGTCGATGACGATGACATCTATTTTGCCGGAGCGAACGAGTGATTCGGTAATTTCAAGACCTTGTTCGCCAGTATCAGGTTGGGAAATAAGAAGTTCGTTGATGTTTACACCAAGCGCTTTTGCATACGTTGGATCCATCGCATGTTCTGCATCGATGAATGCACAAATACCGCCGGTCTTTTGTGCTTCGGCAACAATGTGTAATGCAAGCGTTGTTTTACCAGAAGATTCTGGGCCAAAAATTTCTAAGATACGTCCACGAGGAACACCACCGATACCGAGCGCCATATCAAGACCTAAGGAGCCGGTTGAGATTGCGCCGATGTCTACTTTTGGCGTATCGCCCAACTTCATAATCGCACCTTCGCCAAATTTTGTTTGAATAGCTTTAATCGTGTCAGATATTTCTGCACCCATTTCTTTTTGCGGTTTTTCTTTTTTCGCGCCGAATTTTGCCATAGGAAATTATTTAAAATTTATTGATAATTAGTAATCGTATCACTAGATGCACGAGGTAATGTTTTCATACCAAATGCATCAGGATGTCGGTAGAGATGGAAAAGGGTATTGTTGGTACGAGAAAGGGTATCTTTTGCAGATACGGTAACCGTACTTGCGCCAGGGGGGAGGAGAAGCGTATCGGTGAATGATCCTGTTTCGTCGAGGATAATTTGTCTACCGTTTATATTGATACTCGACGCATGTTTTGTAGTACCTGAAACAGTAACGACACCGTCGCTTGTACTGCCGTCGGTGATATTCGCAATACTCACTTCTGCACCTTTTAAAAGACCAAAACTTCGATATCCTGCAAAGCCTACAATACCCACCACAAAAAGGATGATACAAAAAAGTCGAATGTGTTTTGCAGTTAGATGTTTATGCATGCCCGTATACTTATTCTTATCACTTATACTTTTATACATACTCTTGTTGTTCACTTGATGCTGTTTTTTCTAAAACTTCGCGTGGTTTTGCACCATTGCCAGGGCCGACAACGCCACGTTCTTCTAGTATATCAATTAATCGCGCTGCACGCGCGTAGCCAATTCCCAGTTTACGTTGGAGAAACGACGTCGATGCTTTTCCTGTCTCGATGACAATCTGACGAGCTTCTTCATAGAGGTCATCATCGTCGCTGTCACTCCCATCTAATGTTGCAGAGAAGATACTGTTTTCTGGTGCGAGGTTTCCGGTGGTGAGGGCAATATCTTCTGTCACTTCATTTTTATATGCATCTGCTAAATATTTTACCACCTTTTTTACTTCATCTTCAGTAATATACGCACTTTGCAGACGTTCTGGTTGGGACATTTCACCAGAGAGATAAAGCATGTCACCAGCACCGAGCAAATTTTCTGCCCCTGGCTGATCGAGAATGGTACGCGAATCGATTTGCGATGCGACTTGGAGTGCAATACGCGTAGGAATGTTTGCTTTGATAAGACCGGTGACGACGTTTACGGATGGACGTTGTGTGGAAAGAATAAGGTGAATACCAACAGCGCGAGACATTTGCGCAAGACGCACGATTGCAGATTCGAGTTCGCGAGGGAAGGCTTGCATGATATCTGCGAGTTCATCAATAATGACGATGATATAGGGCATCGGTTCTTTCGACTCGTCTGATTCAGCAGATGATTTACGAAAATCACCACTGGGCTCATGTCGCGCAGTGTCCATTGAAGCGCGACCCTTTGATTTACCAATTACTTTTTCATGATATGACGCAATGTCGCGCACATGTTCTCCTTCCAAAATGTTGTAACGCTTTTCCATTTCTTTTGCTGCCCATTTGAGTGCCAAAATTGCCTTTTTTGCATCAGTAATGACAGGAGTGAGCAAGTGAGGAATTTTATTGTAGAGCGTAAGTTCGACGCGCTTCGGATCAATCATGAGGAATTTCAAATCTTCAGGACCGTAGGTATAGAGAAGGGATGTCACTATTGCATGAATAGCCACAGATTTTCCGGAACCAGTGGCACCCGCAATCAAACCGTGCGGCATTTTTGCAATACTTGCGAAGGTGCCACGACCAGCAATATTGCGACCAAGCGCGACCATAAGTGGTTTGCCGGATGCGCGGAAATTTGGATCTTCGAGCAATGTTGCAAGACCGACGATTGATTTGACTCTGTTTGGGATTTCGATACCGACGAGTGACTTGCCAGGAATCGGTGCTTCGATGCGAAGTGGGTGAGCAGCAAGTGCAAGACCAAGATCGTTTTTGAGGGCGACAATTTTTGAAAGTTTTACTCCTTCTGCAGGTTTGAGCGCATATCGTGTGACTGTTGGACCGACAGTGACTTCATCCATTTCTACTTCGATACCGAAGTTTTGGAGGGTCCGTTTGATGATATTGGTGTTTGCTTTTATATCGCCGACATTTGGCTTACCTTTGTCGCGTTCAAGAAGATCAATAGGAGGGGGAGTATATTCACCAAATCGGTGCGCATACGTTTTTGTTTTTGGGACAATTTCTTCCTCCTCGTCTGATTGTTTCTCTGAAGGTTTTTCAGGAAATTGCTGGGGTTCTTTTACTTGTTCTGTTGGGAGATTTTGTTCACTTGTATACCCACCGTCTATTTTTGGCTCAACTTCATCAATAAGTAGTTTTTCTTTTTTAAACAGTCCGAAGAATGAACGAAAGATACCCAAATTTGGTCGTTCGTCAAATATAAAGACAAGGGAGATAATAAAAAGTGCGGTTAAGAAAAGAATAGAAACGGTTGTCCCAAAGAGTGAGAGAAAAGGAAATGCGCCCCAGAATCCTAAATAGCCACCCGCATGGCGTGCTCCTGAAACGATATCAATAATGCCGAGCGAGCCGATAAGTAAGATAATGCATGCAATAGCGTGCATGACCCCAATGTCAGGGCGTTTTGTGCGCAAAAATGTAATACCAAGGAGTACCAATATTGCAGGTACTAATACATAGCCGATGCCGACTAATTTTTTTAAGAATGAGTAGAGGGTGTTACCAACAGGTCCAGCACCTCCAAAAGCGGCAAGAATAAAGAATATAGCAACAACGAAGGTAATGATTGCATAAATGCCGTACTTGGTTTCTTGTCGTATATGAGTACCTAAAGATACTTCATCCTCATCAAAATCGTCTCGATTTGCCTTTCTTTTTATGCGTTCAGATTTGGATTTTTTTCCCATAATTATTGTAGTGATTAGTCCACTTATTTTATCATGAGGACAATGAAAAAGCATTATTCTATATGGATAAAATACAACACAGCTTTGAGCTTCTTGTAAATTGCGAGTCCTCTTCGCTAGTTCTATAATGGACATACAAAACACTCTAAAAGACATGCAAAACACTAGGGATAAAAAAGAAATAGAAATACCCATAAAGGACATGACACAATATCCTGATTATAGTGATGTCCTTAACAAAATAACTAGGATTTCCAGTGCTTTATACATGGTTACCGATCACATAAAGGACATTGAACCTATAAAGGACATGATAAGAAGCTCTGCCACTATGCTCATAAAGGACACACCAAGAGCCTCTATAGGACAAGTATCTTCAAGTGTTGTCAGTGCGCATATTGCAACAGTTAGATCACTGCTCGACATGGCAACAATGCTCAATATGATTTCTTCTGAAAACGCCACTATTTTATTTGAAGCAATTCGGCATTTCCAAATAGCATTCGAAACACACATGCAATCTCTAAAAAAAGAAGCACCAGCAACACTTATGCGAGAATTGTTTGGACAAGATCAGGTCGCATATGTACAAAAAGAAGAGATTGCTCATAAAAATACTGGTATACAAAAAGCATCAAGAGGAGTACCCACTGATTACGAAAAAGTAACTACACCTAAGACACTTCCGCACGGCATGTTCAAAGGGACACCAGGAGAGCTTATGCAACGACTTGCACAGACTGGTATGTCCGATAGAAATAGCTATAAAGGACATGAAAATTCTAAAGGACAAAATGATAAGAGACATCAAAAAATAGCTGATATTGTATTGAAAAATGAACGACGAAGCACCATTATAAAAATCATAAAGGACAACGGAGAGGTCGGTATAAAGGACATAACTGAAGCGATAAAAAATGTCAGTGGTAAGACAATTCAGCGCGAACTTACCACCCTTGTTGTCGAAGGAATTTTGAAAAAAATAGGCAATAAACGCTGGTCTCGTTACACCATAAAAGCCTAGAAACCAAGTATTGAGGGGAGCCCTTAATACTTGGTTTTTATGTAAGAAAACAGCATAAACCTCGTCATAACCTGTGTACGCGGATTTCCGTGTATAAGTCTGCCGACAGGTAGTGGGATTGATTACATAGTTTTCAACAGAAAACCATATTCTTTCCCAAAACTATCGTGTATACTTGACCCCAAGCGGTACTAGCAATTTGGTCTCCAATATGCTATAATCCGCTCTGTAGTATCTGGTTTTTGTTGGATAGGCAACTATCAGTATTACAATAATCTGACTGCTCGTTGACAGCTCAATAATCACTCTTTTGACGAAATTTATTTCGTCATTGACTATATTATTAACTGCCCGCATGTAGCCAGGCTTGCCCTGTCGACAAAAGGCAGTCCCGAGAGTAATCGAGGGACAACCGTTCAGACACACTAATTAAGTGCCTGAACACACTATCCTCCATAGAGGGGAGGCGCACTCAGGTGTTCGCTCGGTGAAGGAGTATCAAGTATTCAGTATCCAGTATTTAGTATTTTTATACCAAATACCGTATACGATATACCAAATACTTTCTCGTTGGGTGTCGAAATCACCGCTTATCTGCGCTCGCCATTAAGCACGTTTTCTTTACTAAAAAAAGAGAAGGTGTGGCAACTATTAACGATAAATTTTATTATGTCTAAATTTACAAAATTCGCAGTTGGCGCAGTTGCTCTCGTAGCAATTTTCGTCGCTGCAAAAGCTTCAGCTACTGTAGTTGTTCCTCCAACTCTTAAAGTTGGTTCAACTGGTGC
>CALRGH010000015.1 GCA_943357245.1 Candidatus Nomurabacteria bacterium | reverse complement strand
CAGTGCAACAAGGCCACCGAAAAAGACAACAACGAGTGCCATACCAATACGAATTTTTCGTCTGCGCGAGTGACGTTTTTTCTGCACAAGCGCAGGCGATTCTAGATTGCGCCGTGAGGACATATTTATTTTTTAGTAATGATAGTCTTCCCACCCATATACGGTCGGAGCACGTCTGGAATGACAATCGATCCGTCTTCTTGCTGGTAGTTTTCAAGAATTGCTGCAGGAAGTCTTGAAGTAGCACACGCAGTATTATTGAGCGAATGCACATAGCGCGTTTTGCCATCTACATCTTTATAGCGAATATTCAATCGGCGTGTTTGGAAATCATGAAAATATGACGATGAATGTGTCTCGCGATATTTTTGTTGTGAGGGCATCCACGCTTCGATATCATATTTTTTGACTTGTCCGAGTCCCAAATCGCCACCACAGTTTAAGACCACGTGATACGGTAATTTTAGTTCTTGCATCAAATGCTCCACATGCGCCGTAATTTCTTCATGCCACTTCACACTTTCTTCATGACTCGCTTCGCACAACAGCACTTGTTCTATTTTGAAAAATTCATGCACACGAATAATGCCTTTCACATCAGCGCCGTGCTTGCCCGCTTCCGCGCGGAAGCACGGCGAAAACGCAATATATTTTTTTGGTAATTCCTCTTTCGGAATAATCTCGTCCATGTGATAGCCCATCATCGCAACTTCTGCGGTACCTGCTAAATATTCATTATCACCCACTTTATATAAATCTTCTTCTGACTGCGGCAAGATACCGGTGCCGATAAAAGATTCGCGACGTACGAGTGACGGCACGATCATCGGCGTATACCCTTTTTGTATAAAATACGAATAAAAATAATTCCAGAGTGCAAAGAAAAGTTCTGCGCCTTCATTTTTCATGAAGTACCCGCGGAAGCCGGATACTTTAACGCCTCGTTCAAAATCCGCTAAATCATTCATTTCAAGAAGTGCGACGTGATCACGTGGTGCGAATGAAAATTGTGGTAATTCTCCCCAACTTCGGATTTCTGCATTTTGTTCATCACTCTCGCCTTCAGGCACAGAGATATCAGGAATGTTTGGGACATCCAACATCATTTTCTGCCATCGAACCGTCACCTCGCGAAGTTCATCTTCGCGCGCTTTTAAATCTGTCTTCAAAAGTTGCATCTCACTGATAAGCTGTGCACGTTCATCTGCACCTAAATTGCCACCAATCATCAAGCTGGTGCGATTTTGCTCCGCACGTAATTCTTCAAAACGCTTCAGCGCCACCAATCGTTCATCGTCAGTTTTAATAAGCGCATCTACATCAAAATTAATGTGCTTCTTTTTCGCACCTTCCTGAACGATTTCTTTATTTTCGCGAATGAATCGGATATCTAACATCCCTACACTATAGCAAATTAGTTTTACCCAGTAAAATTTTTATTTTCTCATTTAGAATATATACATGGAATACCCCATTAGGAAATTGCAGACAAGTGAATTTCCAAAAGCATTATTGGAAATTGCTGACCCACCAAAACAACTTTTTGTTCGCGGAGCACTTCCTTCCGATGAGCTCACCTATCTCGCCATCGTCGGTTCGCGCAAACACACACCCTACGGTCGCGATGCGTGCGACATGCTTATCCGCGGACTTGCAGGACATCCTATCTGTATTGTTTCAGGACTTGCACTTGGTATTGATTCGATTGCACACAAAACGGCGCTCAAATATAAATTGCCGACCATATCATTTCCTGGTTCCGGGCTTGATCCTTCTGTGCTCTATCCAGCAAGTAATCGCGAGCTTGCGGAAGATATTGTTGCCTACGGCGGCGCGCTCATATCTGAATTTGAACCATCGTTTCGTGCAGCGCAGTGGACATTTCCTGCGCGCAATAGATTGATGGCGGGCATTGCAGATGCAGTGCTCATTATTGAAGCAGAAGAAAAATCTGGGACACTAATCACGGCGCGACTCGCGCTCGATTATAATAAAGACGTACTCGCCGTGCCCGGCAGTATTTTTTCTGAAAATTCTGCCGGCACCAATCGTCTCATTCGCGAAGGCGCGACGCCAATACGTTCGAGTGCGGATATTTTAGAAGTACTTGGATTTAAAACAGAAGAAATAACCGAATCCAAAAATCTTTCATTACCGGAATCTGAACAGATTGTCTACGATGCGCTTCGCGAACCGATCTCGCGGGATGACTTAGCATACGAGCTCGATATGCCTATTCATCTACTCAATATAGAACTCACCAAACTCGAACTCAAAGAAATTATTCGCGAAGAATTAGGAAAAATATATAGAGTGAGGTAACCCTTTGACAGGTATATAATAAAGGTATAGGATACCAGCAATCGAGTGTTCTTTGAGAGAGTTTGAGGCTTGGGACTTTCAGTCTTAACAGCCGAAAAACAACAACGATTTTGCAGACAGCAATAGCATTGTTGTTTACGCTGATCTATTGGTTTGGTGATGGATCGTTACGATCAAGTAAACAACATCCCCTGGTGAATTTAAAGAGCTTACTTACCCGACAAGTTAAGTATGTAGCTAGGAAGGATTGCTTTTGCTTACACAAATCCGCTTGTTTGTCTCAAAAACAAACAAAAGCACGTTGCTTAAAAAGAATGTTCGCGAAGCCGTTTCCCTTAAACAGGAAACGGCTTTTTTATTTATTATTTTGCAAATTTTCAAATCTATAGTATGAATAGTAGATTGTATGAATTTATTAATTGTTGAATCACCATCAAAAGCAAAAACGATTGAGAAATATCTCGACGGCAAATATACTGTGCGCGCATCCGTCGGACATATTCGCGATCTCCCAAAATCAAACAAAAAAGCGATCGATATTCCCGGTGGCTTTATTCCTCACTACGAAATTTCAAAAGGCAAAGAACACGTTGTCGAAGAATTGATGTCGCTCGGACGAAAAGCAACCACTATATTACTTGCAACTGACCCGGACCGCGAAGGAGAAGCAATTGCATGGCATATCGAGCAATTGTTCGCCAATCCGCCAGCTGGCGGAAAAAAAATCACCGCACCGATCAAACGCGTGGCATTTCACGAAATCACCAAAGAAGCGGTAACGGAAGCGCTCACCCATCCGCGCGACATTGATACCAATCTCCGCCGAGCACAAGAAGCACGTCGTGTCCTTGATCGTCTCGTCGGCTATGACCTCTCCGGTCTTATTTGGAAAAAAGTCCGCTACGGACTCTCTGCGGGCCGTGTGCAATCTCCGGCGCTCCGCATCCTCTGTGAACGCGAACGTGAAATCCGCGCATTCATTCCTGAAACCTACTGGGCGCTTACGGGTACTTGGAAAACACCGGCGGGCGAAACAATTGCACTCACGTGTGTGGATGAACCTCGCGATAATAAAGAAGTAGAACGCATCATAGAAATTGGTAGAAAAGAAAAATGGCAGGTGAAGGAAGTAAAAGCAAGCGAACAAAAACGCGTCCCTCGCGCACCATTTACCACATCCACCCTCCAACAAGTCGCAAGTACACGTCTTGGGTTCTCACCAAGTCGCACGATGATGGTCGCACAGAAATTATACGAAGCTGGCCATATTTCGTACATGCGTACCGACTCGACAAATTTGGCCGCAACTGCAGTCGCACAAATCATTGCTGTTGTCGAAAAACAATACGGCAAAGAATATGTGATGGCCCGCACCTACAAAACAAAAAGTAAAAATGCACAGGAAGCGCACGAAGCAATCCGTCCAACGCATGTGGAGAAAAAAAACGCCGGCACGACTGACGAACAGAAACGTCTTTATAATCTTATTTGGGAACGCACCGTCTCATCACAAATGAGTGATGCAAAATTATTGAAAACAAAAATTGCCGCAAATGTTATGAGTGATTCTATTCCTGACTTCACCGCAACTGGTTCGCGTATTCTTTTCTTGGGCTGGCTCAAAGCAGATCCTGATGCGCGAGGTGAAGATGTGGAGCTTCCAAAATTAAACGAGCGTGACAAACTCGATCTTATCGAACTCGGCAGTTTAGAAAAACAAACAGAACCGCCAAACAGATACTCTGAAGCAGGCCTCGTCAAAGAGCTCGAAGCGCGCGACATCGGCCGTCCATCTACCTATGCGGCAATTATCCGCACCTTGGAAACTCGTGGCTATATGGAAAAGATTGCTCGAGCCCTCAAACCAACAGATACCGGCGAAGTAGTCTCTGGATTCTTGGAAGCAAATTTCATGCAATATATTTCTGATACATTCACCGCAGAAATGGAAAATGAACTCGATGAAATCGCTGCTGGTGAACGCGACTACACCAAAACACTCAAAGATTTTTATGGACCATTCACCAAAGATGTCCAAGCAAAAGAATCTATCGACAAACTCACCACACTTGAAGATGCTGACGCAAAATACAAATGTCCAAAATGCGGCGCATCAATGGTTATCAAATTGGGCCGCATGGGTAAATTTATTTCTTGCTCCCGCTACCCAGACTGCGATGGCGCACTCACGATTGAAGGCCATGAAATCAAACCTGATGAATCTATCGGTAACGATCCTAAAACAGGACTCCCAATATTTGTGAAGACCGGACGATTTGGCCCGTATGTTCAACTCGGCATATCAGCACCAAAAGGTGCGAAGAAGAAAAGAGTGAGCAAAAAGAAAAAAGCTGCGGATGCACCTGTTGAAACTACAGAAGAAGCTGTGCCACAAAAACCGAAGATGGCGAGTATTCCAAAAGAGAAAAACCCGACAGAAGTGACGCTCGCTGATGCACTTCACTATCTTTCCCTCCCACGCATTCTTGGCACGCACCCTGATTCCGGTAAACCAATCACAGCATCCATGGGTCGCTTTGGTCCGTATGTGGCACATGATGGTGATTATCGATCAATAAAGAAGCCACTTGATGTCTATGCAATAACCCTCGAAGAAGCACTCGGACTTCTTGCGCAAGAAAAAAAGAAACGCGGATTTCAGAAAAAAACCAAGTAACATATAAACATAAAAAATCGCAAGAGAGTTGCGATTTTTTATTTTACTTTAAATGCGTTATGATGAATAAATGTCCCACATCCGTGAACTCACTCGTCATATCAATCACGCAAGCCATGCGGACATGGAGCTTATTACGAAAGCGTATCACTATGCTGAACGTGCTCACGAACCTCAAAAACGAGCCTCTGGTGAACCCTATTTCAATCACGTCTTTGCTACGGCAAAATATCTCGCAGAATTAAATATGAGTCCGACCGTCATCGCTGCAGGACTTCTCCATGATGTCATCGAAGACACCGGCGCAACCCCAGAAGAAATAGAAACTATTTTTGGTAAAGAAGTACTATTCTTGGTGCAAAGTGTCACCAAACTCGGCACTGTTAAATACAAAGGCATCGAACGAAATGTAGAAAATCTCCGTAAATTTTTTGTGTCCATGGCAGAAGATTTGCGCGTCATTGTTATCAAACTTGCTGACCGTCTGCATAACGTAGAAACATTACAATATGTAAAACCAGAAAAACAACGCCGTATTGCGCTCGAGACACTTGAGATTTATGCACCACTTGCATCACGTCTTGGTATCGGTGAATTGAAAGGTCGTCTTGAAGATGCTGCCTTCCCTTTTGCCTATCCAAAAGAACATTTGGAGACAAAAAATTTACTTGAAACTCGCACGGACGCCCATGAAAAATATTTACATGAAATAGATGGTAAATTAAAAAAAGTATTAAAGGAAAACCATGTAAATGTAGAGCGAGTTGATCATCGCGTTAAGCACTTATATTCACTATGGAAAAAATTAAAACGCCATGATATGGATATCGAAAAAGTATACGACATCATTGCCCTTCGTGTTATCGTCAAAAATATTGAGGATTGTTATAGCGCTCTTGGTATTGTCCACAGTAACTGGACCCCACTTCCAGGACGCATTAAAGACTACATAGCGACACCAAAACCAAACGGCTACCAAAGTCTCCATACCACTATTTTCACTGGAACGGGCGGTATTGTAGAGGTCCAAATTCGAACAACCGAAATGCACGAACAAGCAGAATATGGTATCGCCGCACACTTCGCCTATAAAGAAGCGCATGCACTTGGTCATGCTGTTGCAAGTAAAAAAGAATTTGCATGGATTGATGAATTACGTCTTGCGCAAGCAGAACTCACGAAAAGCAATGCGTTTCTTGAACGTTTAAAAACTGATTACTTTAAAGATCGCGTCTTTATTTTTACCCCCATTGGTGAAATTATGGATCTCCCAGAAGATTCAAGTGCAGTTGATTTTGCGTTTGCTATCCACAGCGATATCGGTATGCATGCCTCTGGTGCAAAAATAAATGGAAAATTCATGCCACTCACCACAAAACTAAAAACGAATGATATCGTTGAAATTCAAACAACAAAAACAGCAGTGCCGGGTTCAAAATGGCTTGATGCTGCAAAAACAACCAATGCTAAAATTAAAATTCAGAAATATCTGAAGGAGCACAGTTTGATTTCAAAATGGTTGTCGTTTGGAAAGAAGTAAGTTAGTAGCAAGGGACTGGTAGCTGGTAGCTAGGAAAATAAAGCAGGGTTTGCCTACGGCAAACCCTGCTTTATTTTTTTGTGCGAAACCCTAACTACATGCTACCAGTCCCTATATTGAGAAGTTCTTTATATTATACATATCCTCATTATTCTCTTCTTCTTTCTTTTCTTCGTCAGTTCTATCGTCCGTAAGTGACACGTCTTCAGTCGCAAGATTATCCGTCATTGGTGTTTCTTCTGCTATTACTTCCCCTTTACTTGCGATAAATCGGTCTACCATCGCGGTACGATTATTATTCCCTGTTTTGCCGAGCATTTCTGCAATCGTGTGCAAATCTTCTGCAGAGAAGAAATCAATCATGATCCGTCCTCCTGCTTCTTTGGTTTCGATATGCACGCGCGTTCCCAAAGAATCCTGCAATTTCTCTTCCATCTCCAATATTTCAGGATCTGGAATATAACTTTTATTGCGAATCTTCTCAACCGCGACTCGCCGCGCGAAGCGTTCCGCTTCGCGCACGGTAATCTTTTTATTCATTATTTCTTTGAACAATACATTTTGTTCTTCTGGACGATCGGACAACATACCGAGAGGTCGTGTATGTCCTTCGCTTATTTTTCCTTGCGAAAGTGCATCTAAAATATCTTGTGGGAGTGTTAAAATGCGAAGTGTGTTCGACACATATTCACGACTCTTGCCGACTTTCTTACCGATCTGCACGTGCGTAAAGTCAAATTCATCTGCGAGGCGCAAAAACGCTCGTGCTCGTTCTACTGCATTTAAATCTTCGCGTTGTAAGTTTTCAATAATCGCAAGCTCGAGTTTCGTCATCGAGTCATCGCCCACACGCACCACTACAGGCACTTGTGGCAACCCTGCTAGCTTTGACGCACGCAATCGGCGCTCGCCAGCAATAAGTTCGTATTCAATAACCAGCCCGCCGTTTTCTGTTTCTCGTTCAATACGAGATACCACAAGCGGCTGGAGCACACCATACTGGCGAATAGATTCTGCCAAGTCTTTCAAACGGTCCTCATCAAATTCTCGTCGTGGTTGGTACGGATTTGGTTTGATTTTCTCTGTTTCTATAAAAAAAATGGAATTGGAATATAGCTGAGCCATGGCAATAGTATATCAGAATTTAAAAAAGAAAAACTGGAAAAAATGTGCAAAATACGCTACTATGCAGACACTTGCCGAAGTGGCTAAAAAGCAACACAATTTGCTTTTTAGCTGAACGAAGTGAAGTGGCCGCCACTTCGGCATCGGTCGTGGCTTTGCACGACTAAAATACAAAGTATATTTTAGAGATGCCGAAGTGGCGGAATGGTAGACGCGCTCGACTCAAAATCGAGTAATGGCAACATTGTGAGGGTTCAAGTCCCTCCTTCGGCACAAATACAAAATCACCCGTTGCGGGTGATTTTGTATTTGTGCCGAAGAGCAAGACATCTGCATGTCTTGCGTGAGGGACTTGAAAGGCGCAGTGTTATTTTTCGTTTCGAAAAATCACGAGCCGGGGTCGAGAGATTTTCGAGCGACGGCGAAAAAATACTCGTGACCAAGTCCTAAGCTTGTCATCATTCTTTCACTAGCGTATATTCAACATGTGAAAAATAAACTCATCGTCATCTTAGGCCCTACCGCCACTGGCAAAAGCAATTTTGCAGTGCGTTTGGCAAAGAAAATAAAACATGCCGAAATCATTTCTGCCGATTCTCGCCAAGTCTATAAAGGACTTGATATTGGCAGCGGTAAAATCACCAAAAAAGAAATGCGTGGTGTTCCCCATCACCTTCTTGATGTGGCAAACCCGAAAAAAGTATTTTCAGTAAGTGAGTACCAGAAGCTAGCTAACAAAGCCATTGCGGATATTATCGCTCGTGGTAATACACCAATACTGGTTGGCGGCACAGGGCTCTATATAGACGCAGTTGTGTATGGCACGGTATTCCCAGAAGTACCACCAAATAAAGTACTACGGAAAAAGTTGGAATCAAAAACTGTTCAATCTCTTTTCAAAATCTTGCAAAAGTTAGATTCTGCTCGAGCAAAAACTATCGACGCACAAAATCCCGTACGCCTCATTCGCGCCATCGAAATCGCAACAGCATTAGGCAAAGTACCTGCATTTGTACAAAAAGAACAATATGATACAGAGTTTATCGGTCTCACCTTGCCGGACGACATACTAAAAAAGAAAATCCATACCCGCCTGCTTGCCCGCATGAAAATCGGCATGGTTCGAGAAGTTGCAAATCTCCACAAGAAAGGATTGTCGTGGAAACGATTAGAATCTTTCGGTCTTGAATATCGGTCTATTGCTCAATATTTGCAAAAGAATCCGCCATCCGCCCGTTCTGGCGGAGGCGGATCAAAAAAAGAAATGCTAGTGGAACTCGAAAAAGCCATCTGGCAATATACCAAACGCCAAATGACCTGGTTCAAACGAAACAAAAAAGTTATTTGGAGACAGTCTTAAATTTAAAACAATCCATCGTATGATCATGCACCATACCGATTCCTTGCATGAAGGCATAGCAAATTGTGGTGCCGACAAATTTGAATCCTCTCTTTTTCATATCTACACTCATTGCATCTGATTCTTTGGTGTTGGATGGGATATGTTTTTTATTTTTAAAACTATTATATTTCGTCTTCCCTCCGGTAAATTGCCAAATATACTTAGCAAATGAACCAAATTCTTTTTGAATTTCAATAAATGCTTTTGCATTACTAATTGCAGATTGTATTTTTAATTTATTCCGAATGATACCTTTGTCTTGCATCAGCCGCGCAACATCTTTTTCTGTCATTTTCGCAATCTTTTTGTAATCGAAATCACGATATGCTTTCGCAAAATTATCTCGCTTGTGCAAAATACATTTCCAACTCAAACCCGCTTGGTGAGTATCAAGAAGTATCGCTTCAAATATTTCCTTGTCGTCCCGTTTCGGTACACCCCAAACCTTGTCATGATATTCCTGCATCTGTGGATCACCACCCAGCCACGCACAGCGAGATT
>CALRGH010000014.1 GCA_943357245.1 Candidatus Nomurabacteria bacterium | reverse complement strand
TTATTTATTTTCGTCGCACTTACAACGTGGATTTCTCTTAAAGATCTTCGTGGAGCGTCTTCGCAAAAAAATAAGGAGATAGAGGACACCACAACACCAACGGAAGAACTTTCAACGCCAACAGCGCCAACAAGCAATCTCCCAGGACCACTCACGCATATTGTCAAACAATTAACCGGGTCACAAGAGACGCTTAAAATACAAGAGCTCATCAGACTCACTAATATTGAACGAACAAAAAGAGGACTTTCGCTTCTTGTTGAAAATACAGAACTCGACAACTCTTCAAGAGTCAAAGCAACTGATTTACTTGCTCGACAATATTTTGAACACGAAAGTCAGACAGGAGAAACAGTTGGTGATCTCGCGCAAAATGCTGGGTATGAGTATCTGGTTATCGGAGAAAATTTGGCACTTGGTACCTTTGTAAGTAATCAAAGTGTTATAGACGCGTGGATGGCAAGCGCTGGCCACAAAGCAAATATTCTTGATGCTCGGTACGCTGATATTGGTATGAGTGCGTTTAAAGGCACGTACAAAGGCGACTCTGTGTGGGTTATTGTCCAACATTTTGGATTAGCGCTTAATGTATGCCCTCCGAGTGCTGATGCAAAATTAAAAGCATCAATCAGCGCAGAGACTATTAGCCTCACGGCGATGAAAAAGGATCTTACCGCTCAACAAGATCGAATAAACGCAATGAACCAGTCAGATCCAGATTATAAAGACGAAATATCGAGTTATAACGAAAATGCAGAAAAATACAATAATCGACTCATGGCACTTAGGGAATTAATTACCAAATATAATTCCCAAATAAAAATATTTAATTCGTGCGTCACCGCGAAGGGAACAGCATCTTCAGCTCATTAAGATTTTTAAATAATTTGATGGAGGGGGAGTGGTCAAAGCGCTAGTATGGTAACGTCGCACAATATATCTTTTGCGCCGTTACCTTATGCGACATTAAATAAACCAAGCAAGAAACCCGACTGCTATGCAGTCGGGTTTCTTAAATATTATTTACTCGGTTCTTTTACCTTTTTCGGTTTCTTTTTCTCTTTTCTATGTCCATCTCCTTTTGCCATGTAATTCTTATTTTAAATTTATAATACTCAGATTGTATCACAATTATTTTTTGAGAAGGGTATTATAGAGAGGGTCTTTGGCCTGATCATACCCTCTTGCTCTCCCCTCTTTTCTTCCATAATCTTTGATGGCATACGCGGCGCGTTTCCAATCTTTTTTAGAAATAATGTTTTGTAAATCCAATTCTATCTTGTCAGGATTATTTGATGTTGAAAGTCCAAAACGATGGGCGAATCTGATCACATGTGTATCTACGGGAATACCGACATTTTTATCTGTACCTACATGCGACAAGACAACCATCGCTGTTTTTCGTCCAACACCAGGAAATGTTCGAAGTTTTTCTTCATCAAGAGGTACTTTGTTACCAGATTCTTTTACAATCATCATTGATGTTTGTTTAATGAATTTTGCTTTTGTATTAAAATAGCCAACACGTCGAATTATATTTGCAATATCGGCGATGGGCGCATCTGCCAACTTTTTCGCCGTTGGATATGTTTTAAATAATTCTTTTGTCACTTTATTGACGCCATCATCTGTTGTCTGCGCAGACAAAATCACCGCAATCAAAAGTTGCCACGGATTGTTATAGTCCAAATATGTTTTCGTCCGCGTATACTTTGCACGCAATACTGGCCAAATTTTGTTCCATGTATCCGCTGGTATTCGTTTATTCTGTAGTTGTACCATCGAATTCTGGACCATCTGATTCAGCTTCTTCTTTTGTCGCACGCACAACACCATCTTTGTGATGCGCGGGAGAATATATCGTGTAGAGTTTTAAATCACTCGTTCCTGTATTGATGACATTGTGATGAGTGCCACTTGGGACAACGATTGCATCACCATCTTTGACTGCGTATTCAGTATCATTAATAATCACCTTCCCCTCCCCTGTTTCAAATCTAAAAAATTGGTCATTTGCTTCGTGTACTTCAGCGCCGATTTCTTCACCGGGCAATAAATTCATAAGGACGAGCTGACAATGCGCACCAGTGTAGAGCACATGTCGAAAGTCTGTATTATTTTTTGTGAGATCCTCAATTGGACCAAAGTATCCTTTTTTCGTATTCATATAAAGAGTATATACGATTATTTGCTCTTTTGTACATTACTAATCGTCACTTGATTCCCATCTCGCACGTAGCTAAATGTTGCTTTCCCTTGAATATGACCGTCTTCGTAGGTCATCTCCCCTGTTTTTAGATTTGGCACAATATGGAGTGTGGTGAGATACCACGAGCCACCAACGACTGCTTTTTCTGGTGCAAGTGTTTTAATATTGTCGCGAATATATTTTTCGACAATCATTCGATCATCCACATCACTACATGCAACATCGCTCATGGCGACACCATACGTGAGTTTGCTTGCGTCTTTGTACACATAGACACCATCACCACGATCTACCATTTCCCCAAATCCTGCTTGCGCAGTTCCTTCACCAAACATGATTGTTAATTGCTCTTTAACTTGCATACCTTCTGCCATAGAATCCCACCATACGTCGGCAGTGCGCGCCATTGCGATTTTATCAACAGTACCGACGGTTCCTTCAAACGTTCCAGTTTTCGAATCTTTTTCTGCAGGCACATTTCTAAATTCTCCAGTAACTTTTGTACCATCTAAATTCATTTTTAATAATGCGACATCATACAATCCGCGACTCGTTTTTGTTTCGTTGTAGAAACAAAGCTGTATTGGTTTTGCGGTTGTATCAATTGGAGGAACCACCACAACATCTACCTTTTTTGTGTTAGTTATATAAACGACACCGAAAATGACAGCGAGTGCGACGACAAGATAGAGTAATTTTTTCATGTGTTCATTATACTCCTATACTAGATTTTTGAGAAAAACTTATGATACAATGATTAGATGAATCGCAGTCTATTTAAATACATTGGATTTTTATTAATGTTTTTCCTGTGTTATTTTTTTGCTTCAAAGAGTAATGCTGAGAGGATAATGCAACCTGAAGGTGACTTGTGGTTCTCTTATGTATCTACGGTAGACCACAAGACTCTTCCTCCTGGAGTTATTATCGAGGGGGATCTTCTAATAAACACTACATCTGAACCCCTAATCATTATGAACAGAACGCAAGAGATGTGGATGCTTAAATCAAATAAATTACTATATGAACAACAGACAGGGCATGGATTCATTGAGACGGATTCTTCTACTGGTTATGGGCTTGTGCAAAATAACGGAAGTGTAATTGACGATGAATTAATCCTAGACAGACCCTTGGAGAACATAAGGGCGGATAATCGCCCTCAAAATATTGCTTTACCCGCATCTCATACATTTAAAATAGAAACAAAGTACCAGAATAAAACTTTAATCATTACTGGTAAAATTGACTACAAAATTAATCCTAACTACGACCCTAAAAAACTATCAAACAAACTGAGAAATGATAAACTGAAAGCCAGTCTACCAATAGTATTAGCGTCATCTATAGCGCTATTTATAATCTATCTTATTGTTAGAAAGAGAAAGGTTATTTAGTTGTATAACACAAAATTATTTCAAAGAGCTACTGAATCCAGTGGCTCTTTTTTATTACTCCCTACTTACTACTATTCTATTTACTATTTACTATTTATTTACTTCGCCAAATCGAGTACTTCGTCAATACGAATCTTGGCCACAAATTCTGGCACGTGGGAGACGAGGATAAGCGCACCTGTATATTTATTGATAGCTTGAGCAATGATCGGCAAGTGACGAAAATTGATGTGATTTGTCGGTTCATCCAATATGAGAAGACCAGGACGTTCTAAGACAAGTCTTGCAAAGGCAACCAATCCTTTCTGCCCTTCCGAAAGACTTCCCACTTTGGTCTGCATGAGTTCACTCGTGATTAAGAAGCTCGCGCCTGTTGCGCGCATAAATCCTTCATCAAGCGTTCGGCCACCAGCAAGCATCGCGCTTGCGAGCGATTTGTAGACCGTGTCATCGAAATTGAGTGTTGAGAAATCTTGACGATAATAACCGACACGAATACCATCAGTGATGGTTGAACCTTCCGCGCCTTTTGCCAAGCGTTCAAGTAAGGTACTTTTACCAATACCGTTTGGTCCTTGTAAGAGCAGGTGCTGATTTTTCTTGAGCTTTACATCAACTTCTCTAATTCTCTTTTTTCCTGTTTTTGGAATAATTATTTCGAATGAAGAAATCTTGATAATCTCTCCCATCAAGTCTTCTTGTGCGGGAATAGTAAATGCGCGAATGGTTTTGTCTTCTTTGCGCACATCAACCATTTCCTCTTCCAGTTCTTCTGCTTTTTCACGCATGCGTTTTGCCACTAAACGAAGTCCGCCACCTTTATTTGCAAACACGCCTGCTTGATCTTTTTTCTTTTGAATCTCTTTACCCAATCGCGCATTCTTAATATTTTCTCGTTCAACACGAGCGGTAATATCTTTCAACACATCTTTATAGTTACCTACATATTGCTCTACTTTTTTGGTGAAGATATCAAGATATAAGACGCCATCAGAAAATGAGTTCAAGAAATCCGCATCGTGGGAAATAACGATGACAGTCTTTTTGTAATTGATGAGGAAGTTCGTCAGATGCGCAATTCCTGCATGATCGAGGTTATTTGTCGGTTCATCGAGTAATAAAATATCCGGATCTTGAATGAGTGCCGATGCGAGCAAGATGCGTGCTTGCTGACCACCAGAAAAAGTGTTCAATACTTTGTCGTGCAATTTGCCGTGACCTTCCAAATTGACGACTTCAAGCACTTCGTCTATCCGAGGATCAATGTCATAGACTTTTTTGGTAAAACATTTTTCAAAAAATTCACGCACCGTGAGCGATAGTTCATCACGTGGAATTACTTGTTTGGATGTTGCAATAGTGACGCCTTGACCGCGGACAATAGAGCCAGATTCTGGATCAAGCGCGCCATTGATAAGGCCAAACAGCGTACTCTTCCCTGCCCCGTTTTGTCCCATGATGGTGACTTTACTACCACGTCGCAGTGGAAAGCTCACCTCTTGGATAATAGGTTTGTTGTGGCCATATTCAAATGATACGTTGTCAAAACGTAGTATTACGTCGCCGTTTGCCATGCCGTATGAGCATACCGTATTTTGCGTAAAATCGGAAGCTTTTTAACTGTTATCTAATCTCAAATAATTTTTGTTTCGACGTAGGACCAGACATAAGCGATACGCGAAATTTCGAAACTTCAAAATACTCTGCGAGCGCACGAATAATTGCATCATTTGCTTCGCCGTTTACTGGCTGTTCTTTAACAGATACTTTGTAGATGACGAGTTTTTCTTTACCACCAAACGGCAACGTTTCTTGTCCTACTCGTTCTACCTTCGTTACTTTTGCCCCAGGTTTTGCTTTAACAATAATAAGCATTTATGCAAAGAGTGCGTTACCAAGCGGACCTGCACCAATTTTATCCGTAGAAGAATACGGGATGACGAGATGTCCTTTTGCAAGATACTGAATGAGATCCAACTGTTTTTTATAGACAGATTTTTTTACTTTATCTATTTTATTTGCAACCACAATCACGTCTCTATTGTGTGCTTCAAGATCACGGAGCATGTCGACATCGTTGTCCGTCATACCAATATTTGCATCGACAATAAGCACCACTTTGTGCGGTGTGTACGATTCATTAAATAAATACCATTCAATCATTGCGCCCAACTTCTCTCTCCCCTCTTTGGATGTTTTTGCAAACCCATAGCCAGGCAAATCGACAAAATAATATTTATTGTTTATGAGAAAAATATTTAATTCTTGAGTGCGTCCTGGAAATGAACTCGTGCGTGCGAGTGTTTTGATTCCTGTAAAAGAATTAATGAGACTCGACTTACCGACATTCGAACGGCCCACAAATGCGATTTGCGGAACACCATCAGTAAGGATGTTATCCTCGCCAGTAATACCTTTCACGAATATCGCTGATTTTATCTTCATCTGCCAATAGTAGCAAAAAGTCGCCAGCATGGCGACTTTTTGCTTATTTCACCTCTATGATAAGTACTGGCTCAGTATCCACTATATGCACCACAAATCCAATTCGACCAATAATTTGGCCATCTTTTGTCTCTACATTTACTCGCCATTTGCCGGGCACGATGGCGTTTTTCTTGGAGTAGGTTCGATAGCCATCCGCACGTCCACCAGAGGCAGAAAGCGATATACGGCTCATAGTGACCCATTTGCCCGCAACTTCATCACGGAGTTGCCATTCGTGGACAATCCCCGTTTGGAATGTCGCAGGAGAAAAAATAGCGCTATACGCATATACAGGAGCTCCTCGCACAATACTAATCTCTTTGTATACAGAAAAATAATCAGTCCATTTTGGTATTTCTTTTGAAACGGTATACACAAAATTGGCATGCTTGGTTACTGCGTGGTATATTCCACGATCTTTAAGCGCTAGTGGAATTGGAGGAATCAAATGAGAAAAATAAAGAATATTGATGATACCAAAAATTCCTAAAATAACCCCAATGAGAATTTTTTTACTTTGTTTAAATTTTTCCCGTGCATACTTTTTAAGTCCGAACAGAAATATCGCAATCAATACCAAACTCAAAAGTCCACTGAGTACAAATATATCTGCGCCGATTCGATGCATAAAAATCGGCACAATAAAAATCAAAAATGAGAAAAATGATACATACAAAATACTTATCTGAAACACAAGTCGAGCATAATGCTGTTTAAAAGATTCGTTGGCAAAAAATGCAAGCCCAAGCACGAGGATAAACGGCCATGTCACTGCCAATGTAGTTGATCTAAAATAAAATACAAGAAATGTACTAAGTAATCCTCCAAACATAAATTGAAGGGTGGTAATCATCCAAAAATGAAGCTTCCCTCTACCCTCCCCTTCTTGTTTATTATTTTCTTGTCTATTGATAACAACAATACACACCATGACAATAATCAGACGAATCACAATCCATGCATTTTCAAAAAACAAATCAATCCCGCGAATGGTAAGCACATCAAAAACGAACCCACCAACAAGAGAGAATGATGCTATCCTGCGCTCGTATCGTGTATACCAATTTTTTGCTTTTGTAAAAATACCACTCATACTAATGCAATATTATAAATCTCGGTAGACGCCGACGACGATATAAAAGAAACTAATCGCAAGCGGTCCTACTAAAATACCTATCGGACCAAGGAGTGCTACCCCACCCAACAGAGAAAATAATATCAATAGCGGTGGTACATCTACTCGTTTTCCTACAATAAGTGGACTCAAAAAATTATCAATAGTGCCGACAAGAAATCCTGCCCACAAGGCAAATCCGATAGCAAAGGTTGTTTGTCCTGTCGCAAACAAATACACAACCGCCGGGATAGAAACAAATGCCGTTCCCACCGTAGGCACCATCGATGCGACTGCAGCAAGGGTGCCCCAAATAGCACTATTAGGGACTCCAAAAAGCCACAACCCTGCGCTCATCAATACTCCTTGAATAAGCCCAATAAATAAGTACCCTCCGATAATCGCCTTTATTGAACTCACCACTTTTGTCATTATTTTTATATTTTTCTCATTAGAAAGAGGTGACAACTTTAATATATTTTCTTTCCATAATGCCTCATCTTTTGAAAAATAAAAGACCGTGAGCAGTACCAGGAGAAATGAAAAAACCGTGTTCAGTGTTGAAGTAAAAATTCTTGAAAGATTTTCGGTGAGCAACGTAAGTAACGAAGAAAATTTGTCAGCAATATCAATAGAGATACCTTTAGGGAGTATGTTATTAACGGTTACATTCATTTTTGCAAGAAACGGATCGAAATTCCCGTTACTTAAAATAACTCCGTAGCTATTGCGAATTTGTTCCAAAATAATTGCTCCCATAGCAAGGACAGGACCGCAAACGAGTATGGTAAAGATAACAACAATAATGAGCGCCGAAATCCAATGCCTATCCCCGGTGATATGCGTATTGAGCCATCTAAAAAGTGGATTGAAAATAATAGCAACAGAAGCACCAATAACCAATACGGCAAGAAATGGCTGAAAGAGCAACACGGCAAAAATACCTGATGCTAGGAGTAATCCGACTAAAAAATATTTTTCTGTGTTTTTATTTTCCATATAAGATTAATGATGTGTCGCTACTATTAATTTACCGTATTCCTGTATCAATATCAAAATTGACCGTTGTTGTTTCAAATGAAGTTACCGTGACTTGTTTTTTCTCACCAGGGCCAATTCCCGCAGGTTCAATTTGTACCCAATAGGTTCCTGGACCAAGAGTGATTTTAAACGTTCCTTCATTATCCAAAGCAACTTTTTCTCTTATTGTCGTCCCGTTTGACTCATAGACAATGACATTGCGCGTGCTATACGCTTCTGATGGCATCGTGCATGGACGTCCTGCTTGTTCTACAGGACAAAATGGACCGATAGTTACCTGACCGACAATATATCCTGCAGCAACTCTTCCACCAGAAGATGTATTATTTTCTTCATTTGGACAAGGAGCAAACTCGCATTTCGGTCCAGTTCGTCCAACAGCGCTTCCATCAGGACATATTTTTGCATCCATGGTACACGCAATAGGTTCATCTGTATTCTTTAGTGCTCCCATGCCAAAACCAGACCACACCGCAAGCACTAAAAGTGGTACAAGTACAGCAAGAGTAAGTAACATTGTTTTCGTTTTCATACATATATTGTACCACGTCAGTTATTTTTATATACAAATAAAAAACGCGCCCCAGAAATCTGGTGCGTGTTCTTTATGAGACCTACAAGCGCTATCAATATTGCTATTGAGAATACTTCCTTACAGTTGTACCCGTCATACTTATGTGCCTCAGGTAGTACTATACACCTCCTAAAAATTAATGGAAGTACTTGTATCCACTTTTTATACGTTACACATCAAATTTATAATATTGTCAAAAAGAGTGCCAACCTCCGGTCGGCACTCTTTTTTATTGTCTCTTTTTCTTTCGAGCCGCGAGCATTGCACGTTTTACCTCAAGACGTTTCTTTGTCTTGTGCGTGCGACTTTTCTTCGGTCGAATATCTACGCTGATTCTTTTTACCATGCAAAAAGTATATCCTCTTTGTATTGAAAAGTACAGTACTATATATACTAATGAAAAATAAAAAACCAACAACATATGCGTTGCTGGTTTAAAAAATTATTGTTTGGTATGTACACCAAGATTGCGTAAAAAACTGTGTGCATGAAAACCAGGATTAAGTTTCTGGTCACCACGCCGTTTAGTGCGTCTTTTTTCAGTTGGACGCGGATCAATTGCTTCTTGTAATGTTTGCGTTGGATTAATTTTATAATCCCACAGCTCTATTTCTGGAGATATAAAAAATGATTTACTGTACACATTGATATGCAGAAACACCATATGCTGTCTGTCTTTGTTGTCAGCATTTTTCTTGAACATTTTAAAACAAATTTTCTTTGAACATTCTTCATATCGCTCAACTAATAGTTGGTAGGTCACATATGCAGCGGCAAATGATTGAAATTCAAGCACCAAACGGTACAATCGCTTCAACTTCCCTCGCAGTGGCGTAATCGAGCCAGTAAAGGTACCAGGAGTACTGTCATAAACAGACTGGAGTACAAAAGTTTTCTTTGCAATTCTGCTTACCATATTGGTTATGCCAAAAAACAATCTGCAAAATTCTTCATCCGTCATAGGAACGAGTTCGGTGGTAGTTTGATTTTTATCTTCCATTGTGTAAGGGGTTTAAATACACAATAC
>CALRGH010000013.1 GCA_943357245.1 Candidatus Nomurabacteria bacterium | reverse complement strand
AAAGAAGATGAAATTAAAAAGATGCAGGCAGATGCAGAAATGCACGCAGCCGAAGATGCGAAGAAAAAAGAAATGGTAGATATGAAAAATTCTGCTGAAATGTTGATCTACTCTGCAGAAAAAGCGCTCAAAGATAATGACGCGGCTATCTCTCAAGAAATAAAAGATAGTGTGAATGCGAAGGTTGCTGCACTTCGCGCTGAAAAAGATAATGCGAGCGCAACAGAAGAAAGTTTGAAAAAAGCTACGGAAGAACTTTCAACTGAAATGTCGAAGATTGGGGAAGCAATGCAAAAAGCTCAAGCTGCGCAGACACCACCTCAAGGAGAACAAAATGCTGGTGCCGATGAGCCAAAGGTTCATGATGCAGAAACAGAGGAAGGAAAATAATACAATACCTCACCCCAACCCTCTCCTAATTTAGGAGAGGGGGCCAGACACGAGCGCGGGACAGGAAAAGCCTGTCCCGCGCTCGTTTGTCTTTACAAAATTGCTAAAAAGGAGTTAAATAGAAAAAAATCGTTCTATGCAAAACCCCACAATTAACCGACACATAGAAGATGTCGTGACACTCATCAAAAATACTGGTCCCGGATGCCTTGCGTCCATTGATCGACCTTTTCAGATTAGAGATATTGATTCATATAATGATGCTATGTATTTTTGGTCACAAATTGCTAGGTATCTTTATCATGAACAACCTCAAGCAAAACTTCATTTCTTTGAATTTCTCGGTATATCAGAAGTGATTTTTAATCCGTACAAATATAAAACTTCTTGGGATATATTTGCACGCTCTCCTGTACTGTCACTTCTTGGTGCTCAAATTGACAAAAGCATATACGGGTGGAATGAATCAAAAATATTTGTTTGTTTTTTTCTTGAAATGAAAATTCCGTACTTTGTTACTTTTAAAAATGAAACCGCGCACGCTTTTGCTCAAGATGATGAAGAAATCCGCAGTATCATTTCTTACGAAATTCTTGAAAAGAACGCGGTATCCCAAGTAAAAATTCCTTTTGCAATGCTTTTAAAAGTCGGTGTTGAGATTTGAAACAACCTTCAGTAATGGAGGTTGTTTTTTGTTATACCCACACACCAACTTTTAAAAAAGTATGGTGTGTGGGTATACTAGCGACATGAACACCTTTCGCGACAAAGTAATCGCTATCGTCAAAAAAATTCAAAAAGGGAACGTATGTACGTATGGAGAAGTCGCGCGGCAAGCGGGGCGACCGCTTGCCGCGCGTGCAGTCGGCGCCATTATGCGCGCTAATAAAGACAAAAATGTGCCTTGCCACAGAGTAATAGAGAAGTCAAATCTGGGTGGGTATAACGGTTTGCGGGGAAATAAAGCTTCTCTTCTTAAAAGAGAAGGCTACAGAGAGTGAACCTTATAGTATTGGAGACTAATTTTGCATTTTGTACATATTGACAGACCGATAGTCAATGAATACACTATTTACATATTGTATCTTTTGAGCAAGGTTTATTTCTCTGCGTTTTCGATACATGGAGCCATTATTGGTATAATTTTATTATTGTTTATGAAGAATTCTTTTTTAAAGAAAATGGTGCACGTAGGTATTATCTGTACCATGGTTATTTTTTATTCAGGAGTAGGTACATTGCTTACCCTACCAAATACTGCACACGCAACCGGTGGCAGTGGTTCAATCAAAACAACTAATGCAAGTTGTGAGACAAATATAAATCACTACAACGTCGGTGATGATGTGTGGATTATGGGTGATAATTTTGATACAGAAGAGTATGCGTGGAATATTAAAGGACTTCCAGGAGGAGCTTCTTCAGATCCAAATACAGAAGTCGCTTCTGGAGATTTTGAGGTCACCGAAGATTCTTTTTGCTTTAATGCCTATACAGTACTAGACGGTGATGATGGTGAATATAAGGCAACATTTGGTAATAAACATGATAATTACCACGTTGATGGCGAAGGAGACACTGAAGAAGAGGAAGAAAACAATGAAGAAGATACAGATTGTACTCCAGTAACAACAGTTATTGTTTCTGACGAAACAAATACCGTAACTGGTGGTGGAGATGCGGTTGCTACGTTTGTCCATGCAAATTGGGCATCTATCGCAGATGCAACATGGATTTGGTCTAGTGCATTAGTAAACCCAGATAATATGGGAGCTGATGAGACCGTTGAATTTAACAAATCTTTTTCAATTGATGGGACAATAACCAATGCAACACTTGAACTCGCAAGTGACAATGGCTACGATTTTGCTATCAATGGCGATTCTGTTGCAAGTAATGCCGGTGAGCATAATTATGAATCAGTAACGGGTCCTCTTGATGTGACAAGTGCTATCAATGAAGGATCAAATGATATTGTTGCTTCAGTCACCAATATGGCAAATGGCAATACAAATCCTGAAGAAAATCCTGCAGGGCTTTTGTATAAATTAACCATCGATCATCTTGTGTGTGAAAATCCTCCAGTTGAAGAAGCAACCGTAACAGCAACAAAAATAGTCTGTGATTCAGAAACAGATCTTCCAAACTGGGGTGCAGGTGGTCCGGAAATAACAGGTACTACGGCATCAGATTTTCTTGAAACTCACCCAAATTGCCACAGTGAACCATGGGATTTTGCATGGTCTCTTGATGGTGTAGGTAATCCTGGTGATGGTACGACAGGTACAGGTGGTGCTGGTTGGAATGGATTTTCTGATAGTACACCAACTTCTATTCCAGCAGGTCAGCGTATTTGGTTCCGTGAACAACCAAGTGATGACTACATTCCATTTACTGGACAAAACACCACAGAAAGTGTGTCCGCAGAAATATATTGCAGTACTGATGTGCTCAATTATGACAACTGGGAATTTATCGATACTGTGGCAGATACCGCATATAGCTGTGTCGGATTTAACGTACCAAAGATTCCTGCGTGTGATCCTGAAGAAGAGCTCATTCAAAATGGAGATTTTGAAACACCCGTGCTTCCAAATGCAACATGGGATATCATTCCAGATACCAATCCATTGCTCAAATGGCTTGTTGCATGGACAAGTCCACAAACAGGAGGACGACTTGGTCTTGAAATTCAAAATCATGTAGCTGGAGATCCTGCACAAGGAGAACAACATGCAGAATTAGATGGTGATCATCCTGTCACTATGTGGCAAGAAGTACCGACTGTTATCGGTCAATCATACGTGCTTAATTTCAAATATTCTGCTCGACCAGGACGAACTACCACTGATAACACTATCGATGTAAAAATTGATGGCGCAGTTGTTGGTGCAACACTTGCAAATGATGGTACTGCACTCTCAAATACACTTTGGGATGCAGAGACTCGAACATTTACTGCGACAGGAACATCAACAAAAATTGAATTCACTGATACAGGTACCGATACCAGTTTTGGTGGCTATCTTGATGACGTCAGTCTTCGTTGTGGAACAGTAGAAGATGATGCGTCACACATTACCGTTACAAAAATAGTTTCTGGAAGTGATACACCACCATCAGCATTTACACTTTTTGTTGATGAGACAGTAGTTACTTCTGGAATACCAACTGAATTTGAACCAAATACGTACACTGTATATGAAGCAGGTATGGAAAACTTTACACCCTCATTTTCTGGCGCATGTGTCGCTGACGAAGGAAATACTGCTCGCATTAATGCAATTGCAGATTGGATGGATAAAAAAATAGCATTGCAAGCAGCTATTGATGCAGATCCAGAGAGTCCTTCTAATCCTACTCGCGAAGCATTGATTGTAGATATCAATGAAAAAATTACAGCACTTCAATCTGCGCTCACTGCAACAGTGGAGCTCGGCATAGATGAAGATGTACAATGCACGATTACGAATACGTATGAAGCTCCTCCAGTAGATATGTGTCCGAATATTGACGAATTACAAACAGAAGTACCAGAAGGATATTCTCTTGATGATGGTCAATGCATAGAAGATGTTGTTCCTCCAACTGATGTTTGTCCAAATATTTTAGAAGTACAGACAGAAGTGCCACAAGGATACTCTCTCATTGACGGTCAGTGTATAGAAAATGTTACTCCTCCAACAAATGGAGGCGGTGGAGGAGGAGGTTCTCGTCACAGCAGTAGTGGTAGTAGTTCGGATGGACGAGTGCTCGGTGCAACAGCATCATGTGGTATCTATCTTGAAAAATTCATGGCATACCGCCGTCAAAATGATTCTGCACAAGTAATTAAATTGCAACAATTCTTGAATAATTACATGCATTTGAATTTAGCGACAGACGGTATTTTTGGAAGAGGTACAGAAAGCGCAGTTCGAGCATTTCAAACATCTCGCCTCGGTACTGTGCTCACTCCATGGGGAAGAAATCTTCCTACAGGATTGGTGTATCTAACAACAATCACCGATATCAACAATATTATGTGTCCTACGCTTAATATTCCTATCCCAAGTAATTTGATTCCCTTTAGTCAGCATCCTCTTGCACCAAGAGCGATATAACATCTAAAACAAAAACCGACTCAGTTGAGTCGGTTTTTGTTTATGTAATATAGTGATATAGTTTCAATATGTATAAAATGCAAGAATTTCTTCAAGATCTTGTGCATGTCCTTATTCCTGCAGAGAAAAATAGAAATATACCTCATCTTCTCCAAACATTTTCAGTCGCGGTTATATTTATGTTCGCGGTAGCTCTTTTTGTGTTTGCTCAAAATTACTTAGACATAGCACAAAAATTTAATCTAACCGCAACCGTATATCCAGCAGTACTTACTGATTTGACCAATGAATACCGTTCAGAAAAAGGCATTGCGGGATTAGCATGGAACGAAACTCTTGCTAATGCTGCCAATGCAAAAGCGCGCGACATGATGCAGAAAGGGTATTTCGCCCATACAAGTCCAGAAGGATTGACGCCATGGCATTGGTTTGCTCAAGAAGAGTATAGTTTTCTGTATGCAGGAGAAAATCTTGCGGTGCATTTTGACGACACAGAAGACGTCGAAGACGCATGGCTTAATTCGCCACTTCACAAGGCAAATATCGTAAACCCTCATTTTTCAGAAGTTGGCATCGCTGTCCTTGAAGGATTTTTTGAAGGCAAAAACACAACCGTTGTCGTTGAATTTTTTGGCACACCAGCTTTTGTGAGTGCTCAAAAAGTTGCGACACCACAAGAGTCGGAACTCGTATCAATCAAAGAAAATATTCCACAAATAAAGAAACCTACCGTTGCAGGAGTTTCAATAGAAAACAAAAAAGAATTAGCTGTAGCAACAATTTCTGAGACGGATAGTTTTGTTGAAGTAAAAACAATCGAACCTGTCGTTATCCTTACCTCGCCACTAATTGAAACTCGTCAGTCAACATGGTATGAACGATTTATTTTTAATCCAACAGAAACGGTTCGGAATATCTATTTACTTCTTGTCGGACTTATATTGACGGCAGTCGTACTTCTTGTTGGTAAAGAATATCAAAAACACCACCGAAAACATTTTATTATGGGGCTCATGTTGATTGCGGTGCTCACATTTTTCTCATATGCATTGATTGTGTAAAGAGGAGGAGTATTCAGTATATGGTATACAGTATTTAATATAAAAATAGCAGCAGAAAAACCGCCGAAGGCGGTTTTTCTTTATTTACTCATCACTAAGTGTTGGCTTCTCAAGTAATTCTAATTCTATTTCCATCGTTTCTCCGGAGATTTTGAATACATCTTTCTCAATCATTTTAAATTGTTTTCCGGAAGCTGTGTAATGATTTACTACCGTGCCAAGTGCGCTGCCTAGCTTGTTGTGGTACTCCTCATAGCCTTTTAAATGCTTGCCAAGCTCGCCGACGCGCTTGATGATGTCTTTCGCTGATTCTTCTATTTGCATCGCTTTAAGCCCTTGCAACACGGTCTGGAGATAAGCCAAGAATGAGGTTGGGGAGACAATAATCACCTTGTATTTACTCGCAGCTCGTTGGATGAGATTTTCATTGTCATCTTGCAACCCGCCAATTTTATTCACGAGCAAATCATAATAAATTGCTTCGTGCGGAATGAACATAAATGCAAAATCCATTGTATTTTCTGCAGGCTTTATATACTTTGATGTCTCCACAATACGATTTTTTAAATCATTCACAAATACTTTTTCAAGACGATCACGTTCTGCTGGGTCGCGCTCAGATGCTGCGCGATTGTAATTTTCAAGAGAAAACTTTGAGTCAATAGGGATGATTTTATCTTTCACAAATACGACTGCGTCGACAATATTTTCATCATTAAACGCATATTGCATTTGATACGAGCCTGGCGGCAGTACGTTTTTCAAAAGTGTCTCCAAATAATATTCACCGAGAATGCCGCGTTGTTTTGGATTCTTTAAAATTGATTGCAAATCTTCTAATTGTTCGGTAAATGAAATGACTTGCTTATTTGTCTCATCTAGTCGCGTTAATCGTTCAGTAATATCAGCCACAAGACGACTAGACTCCGTTGATTGATGACGAATAGTATCAGTCATTGCTTTGTTTGATTCACCAAGCTTGTATTCCATCATTTTGGTGAGCTCGTTAATTTGTGATTGCAACATGGAGAGGGCGCCGATGTCACTTCCAGATTTTCCTTTATTTCGAAATATAAAATAGGCGACTATAGCGCCGATAATGATGCCAAAAGTTATGAACAGTGCTGTTGTCATGGATTGCATTATACCATAATGAGCGGTATACTAAAGAAAACCAAAAACCTCAATACATTAGCCTATGGAAATAAAAGATGAGAACATCTTGAAACAAAGACTACTCAGAATTCTAAGGAGAAAATTCGACCAAGCTATTGTTGGTTGCAAAAATTGCACAGGGTTAATAGAACCTGTGTTGCTTACGAATCGAGCACGATTAACTAATTTCGCTCAAAAATTTGAGAAAAAAATAAAAGAGGGGGTATACAAGCTCTCTAACGCTATTTTAAAAGAGATTCGTTTTGAAATTATCAAACAGCTTACCAAATTTTTTCCAAGATTTTCTTTAGTAGAAACTTAATTTCCCCGTTTTAAAACGCTCTGATTTTTCATCAGAGCGTTTTTATTTTTACAATTTTCCTAAATAGTATTTAAGCGTGTATATCCAATCTTCTTCCACTTCTTCGTTCTCCATTTTTTGTTTCAAGAGCCATTCGAGATAACCCGCATCCATTTTTGATACTTCTTCTACTGTTTTATCTTTATGTTTGCCGAAGTTAAATTTGCGCATCAAGCTTGGTTTGCTTGAAATTTCTAACATATATGCAATTGCTTCATCGGCAGTTTTGCTATATTTTTGCATGATTTTTTTCTGCAGGCGTTCAAAAAGCTTTTCCAATACCAACACATCACCAAGCGCATCATGCGCAGTTACTTGTTCATCAAGTTCAATATCCAAGTAATACCGCAAATATTGAAGTCGATAAGAAGGAATTTTAGATTCATCATCTAAAAATCGTGCGACACGAAGCGTACAAATCATTTGTTCAGGTACCAGCCCTTCGTGCTTGAGCATGCCGACATCAAATGGAGCATTATGTGCAATCAAGACCGATTGTTCATCTGCAAAAAAATTTTTCAAATACGCGTATTCCAAACTGAACTTAAATGCAGGTTTGTTCGCGACCATTTTCGTAGTGATGTGATGCACCGCCATTGATTCGATAGAAATAGGCACCGTTGGTTTATAAAGTGCTTCGGTACGTAATTTATTACCATCCGTGTAGGCGATTTGGCACAACCGATCTTCCGGTGTGTTGCCTGTGGTTTCAGTGTCCAAAAAGAGAAGTTTATACATATTGGCAGTTTAGCATATATGATATAATGGCGCATATGACATTTCATGAAAAAATAAAAGAAGAAATAAAAGCGGCAATGATGGCAAAAGACCAAGTAAAACTCTTGGTCCTTCGCGGTATGTCCGCAGCATTTACTAATGAGCTCGTTGCCAAAGGCCGAAAACCACAAGAATTACTCACCGATGAAGAATCGCTCGCCGTAGTCTCTCGGCTCGCAAAGCAGCGCAAAGATTCTATCGATCAATTTACCAAAGGTGGTCGCGCAGACTTAGCAGAAAGTGAACAAGCCGAACTCGCCGTCCTTGAAGTCTATTTACCAAAGATGATGAGCAAAGATGAGATTGTAAAAATTGCAGAAGCAAAAAAAGCAGAACTCGGCATTACGGATGCATCGCAAAAAGGATTGTTCATGAAAACACTCATGCAAGAATTGAAAGGAAAAGCTGATGGTGGCGATGTCAAAGCAGTTATTGATTCTTTATTTCTCTAATCACTAAGAGCTAGCAACTATTCACTGTATTTTATGGGTATCATCTACAAATGGCTCCTTTTTTCAATAGCAGCATATGTGAGTAGCTTGGTCGTGCCAGGTATCCATATTGAACCAATCGCAACAGCGCTCATTATCGGTATGTGTCTTGCGTTTGTGCATACCGTTGTCCGTCCAATCATTGGCGCCATTACGCTTCATATTAATATTTTGACCCACACTATTACCGCACTCCTTTTAAATGGTGTGGTCTATTGGTTTCTTGCACAACAAGTCGCAGGATTTACCGTCACTACTATCACTGCAGCACTCCTCGGAGGATTATTAACAGGGTTGGTCTCCTCTATTTTAGGTAAATTTATCCGTGACTAATCACGCCATTGATATTCTACGGACGACAATCGAGTACCATCACACGGTGGTATATCTCGTCTTATTTCTTCTAGTAGTAATTGAAGGCGAGTTGGTGATTATTTTTGCTGGCGTCGCGAGTCATCTTGGCATTTTGGATACTCCTATGGTGCTATTCACTATATTTACTGCGGCAGGTATGAAATCGTTTATGTTTTATAAAATTGGTACACTGCTCCAACGCTTCCACAGGCAAAAAATGATTCGGTATGTCCAACACAAAGTGCGTTCATTTTTCCCGCATTTTAAACAAAAACCAATGATGCCAATTATTATGTCTAAACTTATTTATGGCGTGAATCATGCGACGCTTATTTATGCAGGATTTGCAAAAATAAAACCACGTATCTTTATCCAAGCAGAAATAGTCGCGAATCTTTTATGGGTACCGGCATTCTTTGGTATAGGATATTTTTTTAGTGCTAACGTCTCAGAAATAACTCGAAACTTTCAAAAATTCTCCCTCTACTTAGCTATTTTTGTTATTGGCTTTTTTGCGCTAGAATACATCATCCGCTCAATCGTGGAATTTAAGAATACAGAAAATGATGGAACCGAATAAACCAATCACCATAGCGACCCACAACGGCAGTTTTCATGCGGATGATCTTTTTGCATGTGCGACATTGAAATTATTGCATCCAGATGCACAAATTATAAGAACGCGGGATCAAGCTATACTTTCCCCCGCCGACATTGTCCTCGACATCGGTGGTATTTACGACCCTGCAACGAATCGTTTCGATCATCATCAAAAAGGAGGCGCAGGGATTCGTGACAACGGTATTCCGTATGCATCATTCGGATTAATTTGGAAACATTTTGGACCACAGCTTTGTCGTGATGATATGGATGTATGGCAGAAAATTGAAAATAAAATTGTCATCCCACAAGATGCGATTGATAATGGAGTGCAAATTGTGCAAAAAACATTTGGAGGACTCTCTCCTTATTTCGGTGACCAAGTATTTTTATCTTTTTCTCCAACGTGGAAGGAAGGTGATGAGCACATAGACGATATATTTCGCGCACAAGTAGATCGTGCAGCACCTGTACTTGCTCGCGAAATTCAAGTTGCAAAAGATGATATAGAAGGTGAGCGACTTATTCTTAATGCACCTCGCGAAAACAGTATTGTGATGATGGATATGGCAATGCCACGATATTTGTATCAAAATCTACTTTGTAAAATTCCTGATGTGAATTTTATTCTCCTAAAGAGTGAGAAAAACGGATGGAAAGTCGAATGTATAAGGAAAAATGAATACACCATGGAATCTCGTATCCCATTTCCTAACAATTGGGCAGGATTGGGTGGGGAAGAACTCCAAAAAGTAAGTGGTATTGCGACCATTACCGGTTGCCACAATGGACGCTTTATCATCTGGGCAGATACCAAAGAAGATGCGATAAAAGCTACTAAAATTGCAATAAAATCACAGTAGGAAATAACCGTCAAATGCGCTATACTGCTTGGTATATATGGCATTTGTAGACGAAGGACACATCTATACAGACGCAGGAAAAGGCGGTGACGGCGTAGTGCGCTGGCGCCGGGAAATTTACGTACCTCGTGGCGGTCCAGCCGGTGGCGACGGTGGTCGCGGTGGTAGTATCTATGCAAAAGGTATCCGCGGGATGCATTCGCTCGCATATTATCGAAGTTCAAAGAAATTTAAGGCAAAAGATGGTGATGCAGGCGGTGGTAATAAGATGCACGGCGCTGATGGTGATTCTGTTACGCTTGAATTTCCGCTTGGTACGCGTATTAAAAATTTGGATACCGGCGTTGAATTCTTTTTAGACAAAGACGGACAAACAGAACGCTTGGTAAAAGGTGGTATCGGTGGTAAAGGTAATGATCACTTTAAGTCTTCAACCAACGTCGCTCCACGACAATTTACGGAGGGTAAACCAGGCGAACAAGCACATTTCTCAATTGAACTTGAGCTATTTGCCGATGTTGGCCTTGTTGGACTTCCAAATGCAGGGAAGTCGAGTATGTTAAATGCACTTACCAATGCACAAGCGAAAATAGGTGATTATGCATTCACGACACTTGATCCAAACCTCGGCGATTTTTATGGGCATATCATTGCCGATATTCCAGGGCTTATCGAAGGTGCTTCAGAAGGAAAAGGTTTGGGAATTAAATTTCTAAAACACATCAAGCGTACACGTATGCTCGCGCATTTGGTGTCATTTGAAAGTGAGCTCGCAAAGACCGGCGGCATGATGAAAGCCTACAAACAAATTCGCAAAGAGTTAGAGACTTTTGATAAAAATAACAGCGCAGATCTTGGCGATAAAAAAGAAATAATCGTACTCACCAAATACGATGTCATTCCGGATGACGCACAGGACAAAATGGTAGAAAAAAAGATTGCCGAATTTAAAAAATTAGGCAATCCTGTATTCGTGGTTTCTTTGTTTGACGATACATCTGTAAAATCTTTTGCAGATGGATTTGTGAAGGTTTTGGGGAAATAAAATTATAACGCGTGCTACAATCTTAAAACATTATGCAAAATATAAAAACATTTTTACTCAAACGGAAACTTCTTGTCGGTATCATTCTTGTTGTCATTATTATCATCCTCCTTGCTTCCGGTAATAAAAAACCAGTACAGACTGCAACCGTAGTCACGGGCAACGTCACCGAAACCGCGCTTCTCTCCGGCAAAGCACAAACAGCATCTCGAGCAGACCTTGGCTTTGGTTCGTCTGGTCGCATTCAGAATATTTATGTCAAAAATAATCAGCGTGTCATCAAAGGTCAACTTCTTGCACGTCTTGAAATAGGGGATCTCTTAGCGCAGCGTGCTGAAGCCGAAGCGCAAATAAAAGGCACCTCTGGCAACGAAGACACAAAAGTGACGAATGCATACAGAACACTTCTTTCTGATGAACTAGTGCTTACTCCTGATGCTGATGATTACACTGTTACGACGCCAACCGTAAGTGGTATTTATAATGGAAATGAAGGTACGTACAAAATAATTATCAGCAACGCCACGGTAAATGACGAATTTCCAAGTGTACGAACATTTGGACTTGAACAAACAAAAAATAGTGAACTGAGCAATACAAGTCCGACAGCACTTGGCACACATGGACTCTTTCTTAATTTTACTGATGACGTAAATGATTACGATAACACTATCTGGTATCTCACTATTCCAAATACCAAAAGCGCATCCTATGGTACCAATTACAATGTGTGGAAAGCAGCTCTTACTGCGCGAGACAGAGCAATTGCAGACACAAGTGATATCCAATTACAAAAAATCGATGCTGATATTCGAAAAAATAGTGTCTACGCACCATTTACTGGTACCGTGACTAATATCGAAAAACAAATCGGCGAAAGTGTCTCTGCAAGCCAGTCTATGATTTCAATGTTGGGTGATGGCAATTTGGAAATTGTATTACAAGTACCGGAACTTGATGTTTCAAAAATTATTCCTGGAGATAAAATAAGGGTTACCTTTGATGCAATACCTAACGCAGTATTTGATGGCACACTTTCTACTATTAATTCTCAAGACACACAAATCAGTGGCGTACCCGTGTATGAAGCCTTTGTCGAAGTAAACGCTGATCCTCGTATCAAAAGCGGTATGACAGCGTATGGAGAGATTTTAGTCGCCTACAAAGAAGGAGTGCTCACTGTTCCTCTCTATATGCTCACCAAAGAAACTGATGGTTCCTACACTGCACAAGTAATAACTAGCAAAAATAAAACCGAACCACGCAAAATCACTATCGGTATCATTGGGAGTGATAGTACCGTTGAGGTGTTGAGCGGACTTGCTGCTGGCGAAACAGTTGCATCATTTACCGCAAAATAACATGCAGATATTCAACGGAAAAAATTTCACCGTTGCATGGTTTTTGGCAAAGCGACAAATCATGCGGAGCAATCGTTATACGACAGCGCTCATTGTCTTCAT
>CALRGH010000012.1 GCA_943357245.1 Candidatus Nomurabacteria bacterium | reverse complement strand
TCTGCATCAGTGCCCAAACCGAAACGGCTGGTAATCACATCGTGTGCACGATCTGCGAGTGGCGAAAGTATTTTTTTCGTAACTTGTTTTGGTTTCCAGTCAAATGTTGATGCCATAAATTAAATTAATTAATGCTGATATGTTTGTTCTATGTATCTAATATACATAGAACTGCCAACCCTGTCAAGCACCTCTGGGGATAGTGGGACTAAGTACGTCTTATTTGACAAAAAATCTATCTAAAGTATAGTTGTAAAAAACCAAAAACCCCACAACAATGGAAACAACGACTAAAAAATTCGCACAAGAAGAACTCAAGGAAATCAAAATCATCATTGCAGGCATCACCACAAAAATTGCCTTAGCCTTAGAAAAGGAAGGATTCATTATCATGAAAAGCGAAAAAGAAGGTTCTCGTATTGACCCGCAACGAGAAATTGCAAACTCAATAGCGAGAACAATGCTCCGAAAGAATTTTTATTCGAAATCTCGACCTGAGCGAATTGATATTGAATTTGAAACACCGGAACAAGCAAAAGAAGTTGGCGCTTCATTGGAGACACGGCGACTCTCTATACAAGAAATGTTCGGCGTAAAAATCGATACTGTTGTTCTTTACAACAAAAAATCAATACAATACAACATTGATTAAGCTGTTGCCAAACTACCTAGTCATTCAAAAACCACTCAACTCTGAGTGGTTTTTTTATTTTTCACCTGGATACCGGATCAAGTCCCGTATGACACAAAAAGCAGGATTTTGCCTTCGGCAAAATCCTGCTTTTTTGTATGTTTTGTATTTTGTCCGGAAACCCCTGCTACTTGCTACCTGCTCCTTGCTACTATGTTCTACTTCCCTCCTCGTCCTGCTCGTGCTCGATCCAAATCCGTCAAATACTTTTTGCGCAAACGCACGAAGTGCGGAGTGATTTCCAAATATTCATCACTTGCCATAATTTCAAGACCACGCTCAATAGTCATTTCATACGCAGGTTTCAAATAAATTGCTTCGTCAGATCCAGACGCGCGGACGTTGGTAAGATTCTTTCCTTTCGTTGGGTTCACCATCATTTCTTCACCCTTGGTAACGTTACCCACGACCATTCCTTCATATATTTCTGTACCCGGAGTGATATAGACGAGTCCGCGATCTTGCATGCCCCAAAGTGCAAAAGCGAGCGCTTTGCCAGAAGCCATCGACGTCATAGAACCCACATCGCGACGTTTAATTTCTCCTGCGTATGGACGAAATGCGACAAATCGTGATGAGAGAATTCCCTCGCCTTTTGTATCAATAACGAATTGGTTGCGGTATCCCAAAAGACCACGCGTTGGCATTTCAAATCGGAGTCGAGTCACCCCACGATCTTCGCGCATATCATGAATAAGCGCACGGCGACGGGTAAGTGTTTCGATAACGACACCAGAATATTCTCCCGGTACATCGATAATAACTTCTTCAAACGGTTCGTGTTTTTGTCCGTCGATTTCTTTGATAATAACTTGTGGTTCAGAGACTTGTAATTCAAATCCTTCACGGCGCATCATTTCAAGAAGGACGGCGATGTGGAGTTCGCCACGACCATGCACGATAAAACTACTGCCTGCATCATCTGCATCAAAATTCACTTTGAGCCCGACGTTAACTTCCAATTCTTTTTCAAGACGTTCGCGAATCTGGCGACTCGTTACATATTTACCATCACGTCCTGCAAATGGAGAGTTGTTGACCAAAAAGTTGAGGGAAATTGTCGGCTCATCAATATGAATCGCAGGCAATTGTTCTGTCGCAACATCCATACAAATCGTTTCGCCGATAAAAATATCCGGCACGCCTGCGAACATGATGATGTCACCAGTCTGTGCGGTGTCTACCGATTTCTTCGTAAGTCCTTCAAAGGTAAAAATTTTCGTAAATTTGCCGGTACGTGCATCTCGGATATGACTTTTGATTTGTACTGTTGTACCCATAGCGAGTGAGCCATCATAAATACGTGCAATACCCATACGTCCCAAAAATGAATCGTATGCCAAGTTGAATACTTGTGCGCGAGCCGGCAAGGTGTTTGCGATTTTTGGTGGCACTACTTCTACAATAAGATCAAGGAGTGGTGAAAGATCTTTTTTCTCATCGGTAACTTCTTTCATTGCAACGCCCTCGCGACCGATTGCATAGATTGTTTTAAAATCAAGCTGTTCTTCTGTTGCGCCAAGTTCAAAGAAAAGTTCAAATACTTCTTCTTGTACGCGACGAGGATCAGATGCAGGTTTGTCGATTTTGTTGATGATGACGATTGGCTTAAGTCCGAGTTCAAGAGATTTTTTCAATACAAAGCGTGTTTGTGGCATCGGCCCTTCTTGCGCATCCACGACTAAAAGCACGGTGTCTACCGCGCGAAGCACACGTTCTACTTCAGAACCGAAATCCGCGTGACCAGGTGTGTCCACAATGTTGATTTTTGTACCTTTATATATGACAGACGTGTTTTTTGCATAAATCGTAATGCCACGTTCTTTTTCGATAACATTCGAGTCCATGGTGGTACCTTCTTCCGCCACACCACATTGCTGCATAAGCGCATCAGTAAGTGTCGTCTTCCCGTGGTCCACATGGGCGATAATCGCAATATTTCTAATTTCAGTTATATTTTCTTTCATAAAATAAAAATGCCCGAAGGCAATCAGACAAACACTATAGCACATAAATAAAAAATAGAAAACCGCTCTATTTAAAATACTTGCATATATTTAAAATATGTGCTATAAAAAGAAAAACCCCAACTGAATGGAAACACAACCAAAAATAGTATTAACAAGTAGGACTCCTTGGATACAGCAGTACGACAGGGATAATAAATCAAAACGAGCTACTTTCTTTGATGAAATGACTCGAGTAAACATGCAATGCTGTCTGAAAGGTCCTTCAGAAGATGATCTCCTCCATGGGACTGAATACTGTTTTTCAATTTCAACAAGAGCAAGTTTTCATAAACGAGGTTTTGCTGGTTGGGATACTGTCACTGGAAAAGGGAAAACAATTTTAGAAGCATACGAATCTTTTTTTAAAATCATCCGTAAAAAAACACAAGAAGGATTCTGTATTTCTGATTATGAAAAACATGTCAATTATGCGTTAACCGAAGACCCGAGACTTGGAAAGGTGCTGGTCGAATATAAAGAATAACCTTGCAAAACGGCAACACTATATGTTGCCGTTTTTTTATTTCCTTTTTTAAAACAAATTCCACACATCTCGCACCGTCACCACGAGCATGAGCCCAATGAGTGCGAAGAAACCGACCGTATTTACTATATTTGAAATTTTTTGTTTGATTGGTCGGCGGATGATCGCTTCAATACCCACAAAGAGCAACCGTCCCCCATCAAGCGCAGGAATTGGCAATAAATTAATAATTGCCAAGTTGATAGAAATAAGCGCCGCAAGTGATAAGATATACGCCATACCAAATTGGTACGCATCGCCAATTACCCCAACTAAACCAACAGGACCTGTTACTGATGCAAGATCTGCAGTGCCTTTAAACAAGCCGACAAACAATCCGCCAAGTGACTGTGCAGTGTGTTTCAAATACACACCGGTTAATTGCGCACCATATACAAATGATTCAAAGAATCCGAGTTTGAGTTTGCCAATCATATCCATCGACACGCCGATTGCAGGCGCTTTGCCGACAACTCCTGTAGCTGGAGTAACAATAATATCTTGTGCGATACCAGCACGAGTTACACTAATAGCGATCGTCCCTGTACCATGGGATTCGATAAATGTTTTCAACACTTCTGGGGAAAGTACCGTAACAGTATCATTCCCTCCTTGTAATTTTGTAATGACGTCACCGACTTGTATGCCTGCAGTTTGTGCGGGAGATTTTGGCATCACTTGGGTAATCGTCAATACTGAACCAGTTACGCGACCGCCCAATTTATCACCGATAGACGTCGGCATGCCGGACATGAGTCCAATAGAAAGTAAGACCCACGCAGCAATCACATTCATAGAGACTCCAGCGATAAGCACCGCAGCTTGCGCCCATTTTGATTTGTGAGAAAAACTTTCTGAAAGTTCAGCTTTTGTTGCTCCGCCAGCTGGCGGAAGATCTTCACCATTCTCACCATAAATTTTGACGAACCCGCCGAATGGGATCCAGTTGAGTGTATAGTCGGTGCCATTTTTGTGAAAAAGTTTTGCCGCGCGCGGTGGAAATCCAAAACCAAATTCATCAACGCGCATTTTCGCCCATTTTGCAACGATAAAATGCCCGAACTCGTGGACGAGCACGAGCACAAAGAGCATTATGACGAAGATGAGAATTGACATATATTATTTTCCGAGAACTTCTGTTTCTTTTTTAGTAAATACTGCTTCGAGATTTGCATTCGCTTCATCTACCAACTTTTGCATATCTTCTTTTGCACGACGAGCGTCATCTTCTGGAAGCTCTTCTGCTTTGATTGCATTCTGTTCATTATCGCGTTCTTTGCGGACGGTGATGCGCGCATCTTCTAATTTGTCTTTCAATACTTTCACTAATCGCTCACGATTTTCAGTGGTGAGCTGGGGGAAAATGATGCGGAGGCCTTGATCGTCCGTTGCAACAGAAAGTCCTAAGTTTGCAGAACTGATAGCTTTTTCAATACCTTTGATAACTGATTTATCCCAAGGTACAACACGAAGCGTTTTTGCATCTTCAACAGAAACCGAGCCGACATTTTTGAGTGGTTGCAATGCGCCGTAAGATTCAACCATGACGCTATCAAGTACCATCGGCGTTGCGCGACCAGTGTGAAGCTGTCCGTATTCTTTGTCGAGCCATGTTGTAGCACTCGCAAGTCTTGTTTTGAAATCTGAAAAATTATGTGCCATAGATGTAGTAACTATACCAAACTTATATATATCCTGCTATTACTGCTTTATTGTTAGTGCTATGCTCTCCAAAATCATTTTTGGAGCTGCGCCGCGATCGCGGAGGTACACTTCGCAGTCGGCAATGTATTGGAGATCACCGGAAGCGGCGTAAAATGCGGCAGCATTTTCCGCCGCTTGTTTGCGGGCTGTTTTCATAAGCGCAACTACAAATGCATGCGTTTCCAATCGCACTTTCCCTCCGCCAGCCGGCGGATCATCCTCATCTTTGTGCGTCTTCAAAAATTCTGTGACAAATTTCATACGCACCTCTGGAGGATTTTGTAAAAACTTTTTTACTTCTGATTCATATTTATTTCCTGCATCATCGCGGAGCACGACAAATCGAGAAAGAAAGGTGTCTAAGAGTGGCGCATGCGCGGGCATGATAATAAAAAAATGGGCATGCGTCGCTTCTTCAAATAGTTTAAGAAGTGCATGTTCCGCCTCACGGACAAAATTACCAACAGATAATATAAAATATCGCGTGCCTTCTACTCCACTCATCGCCGCGCGGTTTTTTAATTCGCGCGCGTCATCGATGGTAAGTGTGGTGTAGGATTCTAGTGCTACGTCTGGATTGCCTTCTATAACAATTTTCTGTTTTTTAAAATACTCAAATAATTTTTCTTTAATACTCGCGTCATCACCCAACAACAAATAAGCATGGGTGAGTTGTTCTTTTTTTATTTTTTCAAAATACTGTTCCATCTTGTTTTATAATTGTGTTTTTTTGACCCTACTTACTATCGTTTAGATATAACTGCTTTCTTGTACACATCCAAATGATCAAGCGCGATACCAGTTCCCTTCACCACACAATATAATGGATCATCCGCAATGCGTGCTTTGACACCGGTGCGACGATAGACAAGGTCCGTAAAATTGCGAAGTTGTGACGTACCGCCTGTCATAATAATACCATTATCAATAATATCAGACGCAAGTTCAGGCGGTGTTTCTTGTAAGACATCTTTGATTGCCTTGATCATTTGTTTTAACTCTTTATCAATCGCTTTTACAATTTCATTCGTTGAAATTTGTGCCGTGCGTGGCAATCCTTGGACAAAGTCACGTCCTTTGATGGTCATGGTTAATTCTTCTTCAAGCGGAATAGCCGCACCGATATGCATCTTTACGAGTTCTGCGGTCTTGTCTCCAATCGCAAGATTGAATTGTTTTTTAATATAGTCAGCGATTGCTTGATCGATTTTATTGCCCGCACATTTTACGGAATTTGCCGCAACGATACCGCCCAATGAAATCACTGCAACGTCTGTCGTGCCACCGCCAATGTCCACAATCATATGACCGCATGATTCATGAATAGGAATACCTGCGCCGATAGCTGCGAGAATTGGTTCTTTAACGACATAGGCACTTCGCGCACCCGCACGAAGTGCCGCTTCGATAACTGCGCGACGTTCTGTTGAGGTAATGCCAGCGGGCACCGACACCATCACATCTGGTTTTACAAAACTCCATCGGCCGAGCGCTTTCGTAATAAAATAGCGAAGCATGGCTTCCGTCACGCGGTAGTCAGCAATGACGCCATCTTTCATAGGGCGATACGCAATGATAGATTCCGGCGTTCGTCCCACCATTTCCTTTGCCTCTGCGCCAATGGCCAATATCTTATTATCAAGCTCTGAAATAGCCACCACAGACGGCTCGTTTAGGACAATTCCCTTTCCAGGCACAAATACCAGCGTATTCGCCGTACCTAAATCTATGCCGATTTTTTTGGAAAAAAGTCCCATCCGATTAGTAAAAAATGGTATGGCTGCTTAATTGGCAGATACCGTTTTGTGTTATAGCTAATAAATATCGTGTATTTTTCATATGTATATACCTGTAGGAGAAGCAGCAAAAGGATGCCATTTTTACTACGGGACAAGTATGTGGAGGCAGTATAACACAAGAGGTTCTAGTTTCTAGGTGCTAGGTTCTATAGAAAAAAACATGTTTTTGTGCGTTTCTAAAACCTAAAAACTAGCACCTAGAACCTATTATTGCTACAATATTTCCATGGACGATCACGACAGACAGTTACTCAATAAAACATACGAGCTCCTCAAAGAAAATACACGGATGACCGCAAAATTATATCGCGCTGAAAAATCATCGCGTATTTTTCGAATGTTGTATTGGGTCATCATTATTGGTTCTATGCTTGGTGCGTATTATTATATCGAACCATATCTTCAAAAAATGGGCGCGGTATATACAGACGGCAACAATCTTTTTAATTCAATCAATGGTGCCAGCGGAACACCAACAACCCAAGATGCAGTAAAAGGATTTTTTACACCAAAGACTCCTGCGGAAACAACGACACAATAGTTGCGAGAAAACGAAAAAATCGCTAGTATAAGTGCACTGCCAATGCCTAGGTAACTCAGTTGGCTAGAGTGCATCCCTGAAGAGGATGAAGTCGCCAGTTCGAATCTGGCCCTAGGCACAATATAAAAATCCCACATAACGTGGGATTTTTATATTGTGTCCCCGGCGGGAATCGCCCGCGACTCAAATCTCGCCACAGCTTAGATTTGGTCTAGGCACCAGCTCGGTCGTTTTTCGAGACGAAAAACATACCTCCGCTGTTCGATTCCTGACGCACGCAAAGCAGTTTGCGTGCTCCGGGTACAAAAAATTCGCTCTGCTCATTTTGTGTCCCCGGCGGGAATCGAACCTGCATCTAGACGTTAGGAGTGTCTTGTTCTATCCATTGAACTACGGCGACAGTATTATTACGCCGCCTGCCTTTCTCCTTCTTTAATACCAAGCAATTCAACAACCATTGGTTTATTGAAACCAACAAGCACATCATTATCGATACGAATAACCGGCACACCCATTTGCTCAGTCATATCGATCATTTCCTGACGCTTTGTATGATCCAAAGACACGTCATATTCTGTATAGGCAATATTATGTTCCTTGAAAAACTCCTTGGCCATGTGACAAAAGTGACAGCTAGGGGTTGAATATATTTCTACTGTTTTCATATGTATAGTATAGCAAACCAGTCAAATTTTTAAAAATGTGCGGGATACCGGAATCGGACCGGTGCCCGATGCTTGGGAAGCACCAGTTCTGCCACTAAACTAATCCCGCAAGTACAATCTCTACACGTCTGTCCGATCGGACAGACGTGTAAGGGTTATTTTTTTGACGAAAATAAGCGTTCAAAGAAACCAGCAACACCAGTTTTTGGAGGAGCATCTGTAGCTACTGCTGGTGCTGGATCTGTAATTACCACAACACCTTCCCCTTCTTTACCCACTCGATATTTTTCGCGCAAAATTCGCTCTGTACCTTCGGCTGTATTTAAATCTCCCAACTCTTGGGTGACTTGTGCCTTGTGTGCAGTAAGTTCTTGCAGTTTTGCATACGATTCATCACGCTTTTGACGTGTCGTCCGATAGGCATCATAAAAATGAATTGCGGAAATTGCAAGAAGCACAGCAATAGCTAAAATACCCACAATCGCATATGGTGAATGATAAACTTTCTTTGATTTTGTAGTGCGCCCGTACTGTTGCATGGCATTATTATATCTCACACCGATTTTGAAAAAATGAGGCGTGGGAGTATACTCCTTAAGTCACCAATTTATTATACTAGATTTTACCTATTATGTTTCTAAACCCAAAACATCAAAAGCGAGTCCAGCGAATCTGGGCGATTGTGTCTGTCTTTATTATCATCAGCTTCATTTTGCTGTATATTCCGTCACTGACACAATAAACCCTAGTAACTGGTAGCTAGGAACTTGGGTTTTAATTCCCAATTAACAAAAGCAGGATTTGGCTTTGCCAAATCCTGCTTTTGTTTTCCATGCTACTTGCTACCAGTCTCCTGCTACTATTCTTTGCCTCCTCGCATCATTTTCAAAAACACATCATGCGGAATGGAGAATCGCGCATTTTCTTGCATTTTCTTTTTACCTTTTTTTTGTTTTTCCAAAAGCTTCATACGACGTGTAATATCGCCACCATACATGTGTTGCGTCACATCTTTTCGAAATGCAGAGAGTGATTTTGACGACACAATACGCCCAAGTGCACGCGCTTGAATTTTGGTGACAAATTGTCGACGTGGCAGAAGCTCAAATAATTTCTCCACCATTGTTTCAGATTCTTCTTCAATGCGACGACGAGAAATAATTCGCGTAAATGCTGGCACAATTTCTTCTCCCACCAAAATATCAAGGCGCACGACATCTGCATCGCGCAAATCGGTAATTTCATACGAGAGTGACGCATACCCACTTGATACACTTTTTAATTCATCGAAAAAGTTACGCATGAGTTCGCGCAGGGGCATGAGCAATACGACGCGTGCACGGTCATCGCCGAACGTTTCTGTTTCCCCTACTTCTGCTTCGTGTTCATAAAGCAATTGCATGATAGGTCCAAGATACGTATTTGGAGAAATAATAGTCGCACGCACCCATGGTTCTTGAACGCGCGTGATAGAGCCATCATCAGGAAATCGATACGGGGTATAAATAACTTCTGTCTCACCTCCTTTTTTGGTAATCGTGTAATTAATCGATGGCAAGGTCACAATAAGTGTCAATGCAAATTCTCGATGCAATCGTTCGGTAATAATTTCCAAATGGAGCATACCCAAAAAGCCACAACGATAGCCACGACCGAGTGTGCCGGAGGCTTCTTCTTCGTGCGTAAATGAAGAATCAGAAAGTCGCAAGCGATCAAGTGCGAGACGTAGTGTCGGAAAGTCATCTTGATTTTCTGGATAGATGGAGGCAAATACCACAGGACGAGGACGCGCGTATCCAGGGAATTCTGGCAACGGATTTTTTGCACCCGTAATCGTATCTCCCACCGATGCAACACCAGGACGTTTGATACCGGTCACGATGTACCCGATATCGCCTGCACGCAATTCATCACGTGGCGTTTCTGCTGGTGTGAATGTACCGACTTCAAGTGCTTGAAATGTTTCGCCGGCAACTTTAAATAAAAGCTGATCACCTTTTCGAACTGATCCAGAAAAAAGTCGGATGTACACAATAACCCCGCGATGATTTGAATATTGAAAATCAAAGACCAGAGATTTTAATCCATTTTCTTGTTCATCTTTTGGGGGTGGAATACGTTCGATAACTGCATCGAGCAATTCACGTACACCAGTACCTTCTCGTCCAGAGACCATAAGAATTTCTTCTTCGGTACAACCAAGGAGTACGGCGAGTTCGTGTTTTGTATCATCGATGCGCGCGAGGGCTGAATCAATTTTTGAAATGACAGGAATGATGGTGAGTCCTTGTTCACGCGCGATAGCAAGCGTCGTCAGTGTTTGTGCTTGGACGCCTTGGGTCGCATCAACGAGCAAAATAGAACCTTCAACCGCTTTGATAGCGCGCGAAACTTCGTACGAGAAATCGATGTGTCCTGGTGTGTCGATCAAATGCAATGTGTACTCCGTCGCATCTTTTTTGTAGAGCATGCGCACGGGCTGCATTTTGATGGTGATGCCACGCTCGCGTTCGAGTTCCATTTTGTCGAGCACTTGATCCATCATTTTTCGCTTTTCAATCGTACCAGTAATTTCAAGCATACGATCGGCAAGTGTCGACTTGCCGTGATCAATGTGGGCGATGATGCTAAAGTTTCGAATATGTCGGGAATCCATAGAAGTAAGTGCATCCTAGCAGAAAAATGCTTATGTTTCAATTAAAATGCAGGATTTGCCTACGGCAAATCCTGCATTTTTGTGCTCCCTATTTACTATTTTCTATTTAGTATTTACTAAGTAAGCTCCTCATGTTCCGGCACAATGACTTCTGTTTTCCAGATTTTCTTGAGGAGCATTTGTTTGATGCCGTGGTATTCCCTATTGCCAAGTAATTCCTGCGCGACAATCCACGTCACGATATATACAATTCCCGCGATGAATGCTTGCAAGAAAATACCACTGAATGTATCTTGATTTGCCACCGGCGCAAATACGCCGAGTGCACCGTAGGCAAATACACCAGCGACAATCGCAGCAAAAAATGATTGCAGAATGCTTCGATAATATGGAAGGCGTAATGCTTGTGGAATTTTGCCACAAAATAAAATAAATAAGATAAGCGCGTTTACAATAGAACCAAGTGCAAATGCAATCGGAAAGACGAGCACTGCACCACCAATAATATCTGGCACGCGAAGCAGTGTCGTGAGTCCATGAGCAAATGCTGGTGCATGCTCATATAATGAACGAAGGCCTAATGCACCAATGATCGTAACAATTGCTGTTCCGGTATTTATCAACAACGGTAATCGTGTATTTCCTTCAGCGTAATACGCACGTACAAATAAATGGACGAGATTTTGTGATATCACCCCAACGGCAAAGAGTCCGAGTGCTGCAGCCGTGAGTTTTGTATCGTTCCATGAAAATGCACCGGCGCCGAGGACGATACGCACAATGTGTGCACGAAATACAATAAATACCACCGCAAACGGAATTGACCAAAATAATATTGCACGACTCGCGGTAATAATGTGATCAATATAGACCGCTTTGTCTTGTACATAACTTTTTACGAGTGTCGGAAACGATGCGACTGCATACGAGATGCCAATAATGCCAACAGGGACCGTTTGTAAGTTGTAGGCAAAATTAAAAATAGAAATAGAACCGGTCGAAAGTTTTGACATGAATGAAATAAGCACAAGTGTCGTCAAACTTGAAAGCGAAAGCCCGAGCGTGCGTGGTAATGACAACATCACGATATCTTTTATATCGCGCCATTTTACGTTGAAGGTAATGCGTGGCAAAAACCGATGCGTAATAATAGTCGGCAATTGAATCGCCATGTGCATCACTGCCCCCAAAATAACCCCAACCGCAATGCCGTTGATACCATACCGAGGAAATAATACGACGATGCCAAAAATAATGCCGAGATTATAAAACACTGGTGATAGTGCGTACACAAAAAATTTGTGGTGGAGTTGTGTAATAGAGCCCAGCATGTTCGAAAGACCGAGCAATATTGGCGACAACAGCAATATTCGACTCACGGAAACAAGTTGTCGAAGTGCTTCCGCATCAAATCCTGGCGCAAGCATTGGTGCCAACTTCCCCATCAATAAAAATAAGACAGCTGAGAGTCCGACAAGAAGAAAAAGAAATGCAGAAAATACGTGCGAGAAAAAGACTCGTGTTTTGTGTTCACCATTTTCTTCTTGCATTTTTGATGCAAGAAATGGCAACAAGACCGTAATCGACGCAAGTGACGCAACGGAAATAAACAAGAAATCTGGGACCCGAAATGCCGTGTAGTAGATATCGAGCGCCTGCGACGGCCCAAGCAAACTTGCAAGTGACCGATCTCGCACAAGGCCGAGCAATTGTGAGACGAGTGAAAAAATACCAAGCACAATTGCCGCCTCCGTGACAGACGTATATCCTTTCGTCACTAATTTTAAAAATCGATCTACCATAGATTTTTACTATGGTTTTTTAGGTGTTACTTTTGGAGCTGTAACTGGTGTTGTCTCTTGTGGGGGAGTTGTTGTTGATGGTGATGATACTTCAGTTATTGGCAGTGTCTGACTATTTTGATCTTGAATAATACCATCAAGTGCAGACTTGCCGCTCTTCAAATTTGAAAGCACTTGCGCAATTTCTGTATTATTCGGCAATGCCTTGTGCAAATTCTCAAAAATAGCAATCGCTGTTTCCATATCACCACGCTTACTTGCGGTTACACCCAAGAAATATCGAGAGTTCAAGTACGTTGGGTCAAGGAGAATACTGCGCTCAAATGCGCCTTTTGCACCATCATAATCTTTATTATTAAATTTGAGTAATCCAAGTTGGAAGAAAAGTGTCGAATTATTTGGATCAAGAATAGACGCAGACTGGACTTGGTCAATTGCTGATTTTAAATTACCTTCACTCGCGTCAATGCCAGCAAGGACAAATACTGCTTCGGTATAATTTCTCTTGAGTGTAAGTGCTTCTTTAATATACGCACGTGCAGACTCACTATCTTTATTTGCAATTTCAAGACGCGCAAGTGCAAGAGGAATTGATGGATCATTTGGGGTAAG
>CALRGH010000011.1 GCA_943357245.1 Candidatus Nomurabacteria bacterium | reverse complement strand
CAGACTTCGTCTGCCGCGCTTTTGTGATTCCAGACAAACTTGTCGCAAGCCCAATTCGGAATCCATAGCTAAATTTCTTATTTGACTTTTATATACAAATATGTTAATATAGAAAAAACAAAAATTAAAACTTAATACCATGGAAAAACTAGAGATAAAAGAACTCGAAACAATTCTCTCAATTTACGAGGATGTAAATTTGTATGCGTCTCTTATAGACCGTATAAATCAATTCATTGCACATAAAATTTTTACCGACACTAAAATACCCCTTGCTCCAGAGCCTGGATCTGAATTGTCAAAAAATGGATGGCTTGCAAAACCCTTAAAGAACTACGCGACACTGCGGAATCATCTTGAACACAAACCGCAAACCATAGATTCTGAGATTTTTTTACCAAATGTACCGCAAAGATTTCAACCCTCATTTAGTAAAATTGGCTTGGTTGCAAATGGTGCTCTTGCTCCAATTCTTTCAGCGCCATTCTTTTTTGCTGATTGGGTAAAACATAAAAGCGTTGTTACTCTAGATGAACATGTCTCTTTTGATGGATTATCGTTAGTAAATGAAATTGATAACTACCTTGCTTACTTACCGTATGAGACTTTTCTTGTCTCACTTCCAAAAGCACACTCGATAAACCTAGCCTCACTAAAGAGATCGTTTACTTTTTCAAAATTCATTTGCTTAACATCAAAAATAGCAAATGTCGAGAATAGTAAAGTGCTTCATGTTTTCTGCATTAATGAAAATATTGAACAATGGAAATTTTCTTATGTGGAGCGATTGAAAATAAAAGAACTCTTAAAATGTAACGACAAGAAATTCAGAAAAAATGTTCCCTTACAACATAAATTCATTGGAGGAATAAGTGCGAAATTTTCAAACATGCATTCAAAAAGTTGTTTAGATTTTGCCTTCTTAGTAAAATCCGGAAACATAATGCGGATGAATAATGAAGATGCCGTTGTTGATGTTTTTGATCTCTTTAATTTCAAAAGCGAACGCGATAATATTATTTCTGTTTTCGTTAATGTGTTTCGCAAAATGCTCATGCATATCAACGCCCTCGGGAAAATGTTTTACGAAAGCACTTACGGATTTATTGACCCCGCGGAACTACGGACAATGCTTGATGCAGATGAATTACAAACAACACTCGAAAAAGATCCCTCTGAACAAACAACATCGAAATCATTCACAATGACTTCATATGAAAAATTGAAATGGAATGAAGTTGCAGGGGAACATGTCTGTTATGTAAAGACAAAGAAAATCCGCGGTAAAAATGTTTCAATGCTGGTTAGTGGTGCAGAAAAAATGCCTCACATCAGACGAGGACATGTGCATCATTATCGCAGAGCTGATGGCTCACTCGAAAAGAAGTGGCTAAAGCCAATACTTGTGCGAAAAGACAAAGTTGAAAAAGTTGGTGTCCACGGAAGTCCTCTTTTAGTGAAAAATTGACTCGTGATTATTTAAATTCAAAGCCGACCACATAGTGGTCGGCTTTTTTATATTTAGAACGAATTAGCCTGGATACCGGCATGCGCCGGTATGACACAAAAGAGGAGAAGTGATATAGTCACAGTATTAGCACTAACGCGAACCTTCGGACAGGTAGCAGTGAAAATCGTTTCACTACTAAAGTCTGGAGGTTAGCACGGCGGAGCAAAAACCGAAGGTTTTTGCTCCGCATACAAACACATGCAAGAAAAAAAATATGAGTTGGAAATCGGTGGAAAGAAAATGGTCGCAACATTTTCTGATTTAGCAGATCAAGCAAATGGTTCGGTGATGTTGTCGTGTGAAGACACTATCGTCTTGGCAACTGCGGTCATTTCAAAAGGGGCAGAAAAGAATATGGGATTTTTTAATCTTACCGTAGATTATTTGGAAAAATTTTATGCAGCCGGATTAATTCTCGGCGGCCAATACAATAAACGCGAAGGGAAGCCATCTGATGAAGCGGTGCTTTCTTCCCGCATCATCGACCGTACCATCCGACCATTATTTGAAAAACACATTAAGAATGCGGTGCAAGTTATTGTCACAGTACTTTCTGTTGGCCAGGCAGATCCTGGTGTACTCGGTATCAATGCAGCAAGTCTTGCGCTGGGCGTCTCCGATATTCCATGGGCAGGGCCCGTTGGCGCCGTGCACATCGGCAAAGTGAAAGGTGGTGCAGAAATAAAATATGATGACTACACACCACATAATGGTGAACCGGTATACGATTTGGATTTGACGGTCTGTGGCAAAAATAAAGAAGTGATGATGATTGAAGCGATGACGTTTGAAATGGATGAAGCAACCGTCAGTGGTGCACTCGACATGGCAGTCGATCACATTTCACAAATTGAAGCGTGGCAGCAAAAAATAATTTCCGAAATCGGTAAAAAGAAATTGGAATTTCCAAAACCAGTTGTATCTGAAGAAATAAAACAAAAATTTGCAGCAACAATCGGCGCAAAATTAATGACCGGCATTTTTTCAAAAGAGAGCAAAGAAAATATTGTGCTCTTTGAAATTGAGTGGAAAGAAATCGTCGCAGAAATGTATCCGCCATCAACAGATTACAAAACAAATAAATTGAACGAAGGGCTCCGAAGTATTGCTGAAGATTATTATCATCACGAAGTGGACCGTGTCGTCCACGAAGGCGCAACCAAAGAAAACAAGAGACCAGACGGTCGCGCACTCGATGAAGTTCGAAATCTGTATGCAAAAGCCGGCGGTATTTCGCCTATGTTGCACGGTTCTGGAATCTTTTATCGTGGCGAGACGCACGTGCTTTCTGCGCTGACATTGGGTGGACCAAAAGATGCGTACATGTTGGACGGCATGGAAGTTCGAGGGGAGAAGCGTTTCATGCACCACTATAATTTCCCGCCGTACTCAGCAGGCGAGACAGGACGCGTTGGTGGGATGAATCGTCGCGAGATGGGCCACGGCATGCTCGCAGAAAAAGCACTCGTACCGGTTATGCCAAGCAAAATGGATTTCCCGTACACGATTCGTGTCGTCTCTGAATCAATGGCATCAAATGGTTCCACATCACAAGCATCTATCTGTGCATCAACAGTTGCACTCATGGACGGCGGTGTACCGATCAAAGCACCCGTTGCCGGTATTGCGATGGGCGTCATGATCGATGAAACAAATCCCTCTGTCTACAAAATTATTACCGACATTCAAGGACCAGAAGATCATCACGGCGATATGGATTTCAAAATTGCTGGCACGCGCACGGGCATCACAGCACTCCAACTTGATATTAAAGTCGGCGGCATTCCGGTAATTATTTTGAAAGAATCTTTGACCGCTGCAAAAGTTGCACGACTTAAAATTCTTGATTGCATCGAAGCCGAAATTGCGAAACCTCGCGCAGATATTGCAGCAACAGCGCCGAAAATTGTGGTGATGAAAATCCGTCCTGATCAGATCGGACTCGTCATTGGTGGTGGTGGTAAAACTATCAATGCAATTCGTGACAAGACTGGCGCAGAAATTACGATTGAAGATGATGGCACCGTGTATGTGACTGGTAAGAATGGCGCTGCAGAAGCTGCAAAAGAAATCGTCTACCAAATGACGCGAGAAATAATGGTGGGCGAAATGTACCAAGCAACGGTTGCAAAGATTTTGGAAATTGGTGCCGTGGTAAAAATTTCTGAATTCGCCGACGGCCTCGTACACATTTCTGAAATCGCACCGTTCCGCATCAATCGCGTGACCGATGTATTAAAAGAGGGAATGATTGTACCAGTGAAAGTGATTGCGGTTGATAAAGAAAAAGACCGCATTAGTTTGTCGATCAAGGCCGCTGATCCTACATTTATAAAAAACCCAACACCCCCAGCTCCACCATCAACCATTACACCAATCGTTTAGTTGTGTCATTCCGGACACGAGCCCGCGGAGTTTGATCCGGAATCCATTGTTAAAAACTTTATAAGAAAAACCAGAAACATTTTGTTTCTGGTTTTTCTTATACACAGTGAAAATATAATTAGCCTGGATACCGGCCTGCGCCGGTATGACACAAGGGAAGAAAGTGGTGTATTGACATTGTCATTACAATAGAATATACTCTGTTTATGAATACAACACTACAAATTCGAATAGATAAAAAAACAAAACTAAAGGCACAAAAAACCTTTGCGGCACTTGGTATTGATATGTCTTCTGGGGTAAAAATGTTTCTTAATCAGGTAGTGATTGAACAGTGTTTTCCTTTTGTACCAAGCACTAAGAAAACTCGCGCGCTTCGCAAAGAAATGGACAAGGAATTTGCGTGGGCGCTCAAGCACGGAAAAGGATACGCGTCCGCAAAAGAAATGCACGCGGCAATCTTGCGAGGGGAGTAATTACTCAATAGTTGTATGTACGTTCCTTTTCCAACAAAAAAGTATAAGAAATCATATGTAAAGTTGTTACACTCGGGAAAATTCGACGAGCAAGAATTAGATCTTGTGATTGACACTCTTGCTATGGGTAAAAAACTTGAATCTATTTTTAAGGATCACGCATTGCATGGTGAATTTGATGGATATCGCGAGTGTCATATTCGTGGCAATATTTTACTTGTATACAAAATTGAAAATAAGAAATTGATTTTAGTCCTTTTTGACATCGGTACGCATTCACAATTATTTGGGTAAACATTTTTTTGTCTGTTACAATATATATACTTGTCCCGTTAGAAACCGCGGTCGCTTCCAATAAAAATCTACACAACCAATGAAGTCATTTGCTATTACAAAATTAATCAAACAGCAAGCAGTCATATTGACCGCGAGTTGTTTCTAATGGGATGCCACCGGAGGATAAAAAAGAAATTAAACAAACAGCGGAAGAGGTACAAGCAATCATTGCAAAAAAGATGCGAGAAGCACAGCAAGCCGATACCTCATCTGAAGCCCCGACTACGCAAGGTGCGGAGGCCGCACCACTTGATGTGGTACGCACGTATTCTTCTGATATGGCAGACGCACTCAAAAAAGAGCAAGCATCTGTGGTAACTATTGCGGCACGTGAACAAGCAGCACAAGACGAAGCGAAAGAAAAAGCGAGAGAGCAAGTGCTCGAGAATAAAAAACAAGGCATTCCTGAAGAACCACCCGTACTTGCAGAACGAGCGGCGCTTAGTACGCGTAATAAATTTATTATCGCCGGCATCGCACTTGTTGTTGTCTCGATTGGTGCAAGTATCTTTACTTATTTTAATTCAAGAAATACCCCAGCAACACCAACAGGAAATACACTTGTGAATGCGCCGATAAAAAGTAATTTACACATCCCTCTCGTTAGTGTAAATGAATCTCGCGAGTACGATGCAACAGGAAAAACAGGGACGCATATGCTGGACGCAATCGATGCACTTAAAGCAGAGACGCATCCTGCAGGCACATTAATCGAACTCGTACCATTTCGTACAATAGAAGATACCAAGAAAATTATTCCTGCGACAAGTCTTTTGCGAGAACTCGGTCTCTATGCTCCAGAACCACTTACGCAAGCACTCATGGCAGATATTCTTGTTGGTGTTTTTTATGGCGAAATGAAATCAACACCTGTTATCGTTATTCGAGGCACGAGTCGAGAACGTCTTTTCCCAGGACTTCTCTTGTGGGAGCCGACACTTGCAACGCAAGCAACTCTCTTTTTTAAGACACTGAGCAAGGAACCGGTATTTACTGACACATTGATTGCAAATAGAGATACACGAACACAGCAGGGAGATAGCAGTCTTATCTATACTTTTTTGGATGAACGAACGGTAGTGTTCGCAACAGACGCGACAACAATCGGCGCAATTATTGGGAGGGAATTGCGAGTCGACAAAAATTAGTAGCTGGGGACTGGTAGCAGGTAGCAAGGGTTCGAACAAAAAAATAAACACAAATGCAGGATTTGCCTACGGCAAATCCTGCATTTGTTCTCCTTGCTACTTGCTACTAGCACCTTGCTACTTGGCATTAAATTATGGTATTCTCGAGTCATGAGTACTAAATTAGACGCAAAAAAAATAGAACACTTTAAGGAAATGCTTGAAGCTGAAAAAGCTATCCTTGCTGTTGAATTACCTAAAATCGCACTCTGGAATGGGGAAATCAATGAATGGGAAGCACAACCAGCAGAAGCAGTGACTGAATCAGATGAGAATGATCTCGCTGATCGTTCTGAAGAATATGAAGAGCGCACGGGTAAAGTTCGTTCACTTGGTAAAAAGTTTACGGATGTCACACTCGCACTTGGAAAAATAGAAAACGGAACGTACGGCACCTGCGAACTCTCTGGAGAACCTATTGAAGTAGAACGCCTTGAAGCAAATCCTGCAGCACGAACGTGTATGGCGCATATGAATACGAAATAGTAGCAAGGTACAAGTAGCAGGTAGCAAGGGTTTCGAACAAAAAAAACACCGCAATCGCGGTGTTTTTGTTTTTTAAAATTGATATACCCCCACACCAGACTTTTTGAAAAGTCTGGTGTGGGGGTATACTTCTTGTAGTCTTTGTACCTTCTACTATCTACTTACTACTATCTACTAACTTGCTCATGTCATTCTCTAAAGTCTACAGCGCACAACCAGAATTATTGCACGGCGCGCTCATCAATATCGAAACAGATCTATCGAACGGATTGCATGCATTTTCTATTGTCGGATTACCAGACAGAGCAGTCGAAGAAGCAAAAGACCGTGTATCAAGCGCAATAAAAAATTCCGGATTTGATTCGCCAAAAAGTAAAAATGAAAAAGTCGTCATTTCACTATCGCCTGCGGATTTGAAAAAAGAAGGCGCGATATTTGATGTCGGCATGGCGTTGGGCTACCTGCTTGCATCAGAACTTATAACTTTTGATACAGAAGGAAAAGCATTTGCGGGAGAGCTTGGTCTTGATGGATCCGTACGCGGAATCAAAGGTGCATTGCCGATTGCAAAAACAGCGAGAGAAAACGGTATCAATGAATTGTATGTGCCACAAGAAAATGTTGCTGAAGCATTACTTGTCGAAGGAATCGATATTTACGGTATAGAAAGTTTGGGGCAATTACTCGACCATTTAGAAGGACGAAAAAAGTGTGAATTGTGTGTTGAAATTGGAACTGAAAGAGAAGAAAGAAAATTTGATACAGATTTTAAAGAAATAAAAGGACAAGATGCGGCAAAACGCGCATTACTGATTGCTGCGGCAGGTGGCCACAACATTGCACTCTATGGACCACCAGGTACTGGCAAGACCATGCTCGCACGTGCGGTGCCGAGTATTCTGCCCGCACTTTCAAAACAAGAAATATTAGAGGTGACGAGTATTCATTCGGTCGCAGGAACACTTCGTGGTGGGGCAATTCGCGTCGCACCATTTCGGTCACCACATCACACGGCATCGTATGTCTCTATTGTTGGTGGTGGTGCAACGCCAAAGCCAGGAGAAGCAACACTTGCACATCACGGCGTATTATTTTTGGATGAATTTCCTGAATTCGACAAACGCGTACTTGAATCACTGCGCCAACCACTTGAAGACGGCAGTATTGTCGTGACACGTGCAAAAGGAACTGCAGTGTATCCATCAAAATTTATTTTGATTGCAGCACTCAATCCGTGTCCATGTGGCTATCGGGGAAGTGGCATAAAATCCTGCACGTGTAGTGCAAGTGATATTGCGCGCTATGAACGAAAACTTTCTGGACCGATTGTGGACCGTATTGATCTATGGGTACACGTGCCGTCCGTGTCGTACGAAACATTGTCGGAGAAAAAAGAGGGAACATCGAGTGCGGTGATTGGCGAGCAAGTGAGTAAGGCCGTGCAAGCGGAGCTTGCACGGCAAGGAAAACGCAATGCAAATCTGCACGCAAAAGAATTAGAAGCGCACGTACATATCACGCCATCTGCGCTCACACTTTTAAACGAAAGTGCGAAAACACTACTCCTCTCTGGTCGCGCGTATCATCGCGTGATGAAAGTCGCACGTACGATTGCAGATTTGGAAGGAAGCATAGACGTCAGTGAACCGCACATATTGGAAGCGCTCCAGTACCGACCAAAGAAATAGTAGCAAGGAACTGGTAGCAAGTAGCAGGGATTTCGGACAAAAAATTAGCCTGGGCCCCGGCCTCCGCCGGGGTGACACAAAACGTGTTTGCAATAAAAGCCGACGATTCGGCTTTTATTCGTTTTGTGTGAGCGGAGCGTTATATTTCGTTTCGAAATATCGCGAGCAGGGGTCGCGACCGAGCCTAAGCTGTGGCGAGGTGAGAGTTGTGACACAGAAAACAGTTGTCACATTTTTACTATTCACTCGTTACATATACAGAACGGCTTATAACCCTCCGTTTCTATATATAATTATGAAAAAATTTACTCTTGGTGCTATCGCTCTTGTTGCACTTGCTTTTGTTGTTGCTATCCCAACGGGAAAAGCGAGCGCAGCAACTGATGTTGCATGTATACAAACTGCTGTTGGTGTTCGCGAATCCGCAATTATGAGCGCTGTAACAACGGCTCAATCTGTACACACACAAGCACTTACCGCTCGTGCATCAGCACTTCAATCTGCGTGGGGAATTACTGATAAAACAGCTCGTAAGGAAGCAATAAAAAGTGCATGGAGTACCTACAAGACAACCATGGAAACTAATCATCAAACACGAAAAAGTACTCACCTAACTATTAAAGAAACATTCAAACAAAGTAAACAAGCGTGCCATGAATAAATTAGGGTCAAGGAACTGGTAGCAAGTAGCAGGGTAACAATTAAAACATAAAACAAGAGGGATTTGGCACAGCCTTTTCCCTCTTGTTTTATTCCCTTGCTACCTGCTACTAGCACCTTGCTACTTTTTCTTATTTACAAAATATATTCTTTGCACCATGCACCTCAACATGAAGGTGTGGCCCTGTAGAACGTCCTGTATTACCAACTTTACCAATCACTTCACCTTGGTCTACCTGCGCTCCTGCACTCGTGAGCACTTTAGACATGTGCGCGTAAAGTGTCTGTGTACCGTTTGGATGATTTACAACAACATAACTTCCAAAACCACCACCCCAACCACCGGAACGAGCAAGAATGACCGTCCCACCAGCTGCAGCCACAATCGGCGTTCCTGTTGGCGCTGCAATATCAATACCATTATGTGCATGTACTGTCTGTGAACAACGTCCGCCAGCAACAGGTCGAACAAAATATCCAGCAAGCGTAGGGCCATTTGTACCATAGGTACGTTCTTTTTTCTTTGAATCAGTACCACCACTTGTCTTTTTTACTATTTTGACAATCGGCTCACCAATTTCACCATCAGGAATAATAAGTTCCATACCGACAGTAAGCGCTCCTGTTGCACTTACATCGTCATTTAATTGAATGATTTCATCAATGTCACCACCGAATTTCTTTGCGATACTTGCAACTGTCTCTCCTTTTGTTACTTTGTGCTTAATACCAGAAATAGGGAGAATGACGAGAGTTTGTCCAACACCAACCGTCCCGTCTTTTTTCAAATCATTTGCCCAGCGAATGGTGTTTGCTGATACGCCAAACATCTCCGCAATCGTACCAATAGTGTCTCCACTACGCACTACATATATAGTAATCTGATCACTACCTTCATCATATTCAGCTGTTGCCGCTTGTCCGCCAATAGGGCCAGTGCCGGCAACAAGCGCAAAATTATCTATGGTAATGTCTGGTTCATAGGCAATGTGCACAGGGGAGCCATCCAAAAGAGCCACTGTTTGTGAATTGTCCGTTGAAATTTCATCACCAAACGCTTCGTTGGGACTAAAACTATTGAAAAAAGAAGCTTGCACAAAGTTCACCGGCAAGAAATTAACCAAGAAAGAAACCAAGAGGAGGGAAGCCTGAATTGCTTTCGGCTTATAAAATAAGGATATTTTAGCTTTTCCATCGTCTTCGTTTGACGAGTTTTGGGAAAAAGGCTTTGTATGTAAAGGTAAAATAGACAAATGGGGGTGATTTTTGAAGAATTATAGGGCTATTTTGGTATAAAAGCCTTATTTTTCAACCTAAATCGTTACAATCGAGCAGAAATAGGGACGGCAGAGACGGAAAGACGAGCTTGGCGGGATGAATCCCACGGCTCGTTATCTAAAGGGTAGCAAATGAGTAGGGGAGGTCAACCAAGTTTTCCACCTCGCGATGTTTCTCGACAGATAGTCAAATAACGTGGTAACGTAATTTTTCTTTCAAAAAAGTGGTGCCACATTACCAAAACATGTGTTGCAAGTATATTTGTTTTGCTTTTCAAGCATGAGGGAGGTACAATAGGGGAACTATTATGCAATTCGAACAAACACCTACTTTAGAAAAAAAATCAGACGGCTTTGAAATGGTTTCTGCTGCTGTTGAGAAATACGAAAACCAAAATAAAGCAGTTCTTGAGAGAATGTCTTCTCGTTCAAAATCAAGAAAGCTCATTGAGCTGATGCTCAAAAAAGCAGCACCGTTTGTAATCGCCGGAGCATCACTCTTGCCAACAAAAGAAGCAGGTGCACAAATGGGTATGCAAATAAAGGATAATATGCGCACTGAAAGTCCTGTAGATGCATTCAACGACCCATATCCAATCCAAGAAGCGACTCCTCTTTTTGAGAGACAGGTAGCGCAAGCAGAACCTATTCCAACAACAAAAGAAATACACACCACCGTTGCGGAACAAAAAGAAGTGTTCATCCAAGAAGCAAAAGAAGGAAATTTTTGGGAAACAATAAAAGACGCACCACTTGAACACTTTTTAAAACTCCCAGAAAACACCGACCCAAGAATTATTGCATTTAGTAACCGAATACAAGCAGTCATCGAACACGCACAAGGTCTTGGATACAAAGCAACGCCAAATACAACCGTTGAACAAGGACTTGAAAACGCTTTTTACATGGGATTTGCGCATCAAGTAGAACCTGCTCATCCACAGGAATAATAGAGCTCCTCGTGCTACGCTCTAGTAATGGACCCGAAATTACGCAGTATTATCGTAAATAGCTACAATTTGGGGAGTTTGCCGGAACACGAGCAAACTGACCTTATTGGGAAGATAAACGACCTTTTATTTCAAAGTGTTGTTATTCGAGCCATGCCCCTCCTTGATAAAAAGGGGCTTTCGGAGATGGAAAAAATGCTTGATGCAGACGCCTCTACAGACGAACTTTTTGGATATTTACACAACAATGTACCAACCTTCACCGACATCCTCCACCAAGAAGGGGAAAGTTTCAGAAATGAAGCATTTGAGATAATGACGAAGATAGCAGGAGAGTAGAAAGTTCATCAAGATTTTATAAAGAAGAGCATTAGTAACGCGCGATTGCCTACGGCAATCGCGCGTTACTTTATAACTTTATGAACTTTCAACTTTATAACTTGCGTGTGGTAAACTAACGCAACATGCAATTTCTCACAGGACTCAACAATGCACAACAAGAAGCAGTGCTCGCCACAGAAGGACCACTTATGATTGTCGCAGGTGCGGGTGCGGGCAAAACAAAAACAATCACCCATCGCATCGCACATTTATTACATAAAGGGATTCGAGGTGACAGTATCCTCGCAATCACCTTCACCAACAAGGCGGCAAAAGAAATGCGCGAACGTGTGCACGCTATTGCACAAGGATCATCAAGTACTCCATTTGTCTCAACATTTCACGCACTTGCGGTCACCATCCTACGTGAACACGCGCAAAAAATCGGCCGTACTCGACATTTTTCTATCGCTGATGAATCTAATGCGATGAGTTATGTGAAAGAAGCGATGAAACAAGAGGGAATCGATCCGAAACAATTTGAACCAAAAAAAATTCGTCACATGATTTCAAAATTAAAAAGCGACGGCATCACACCTGAAGGATACGCCGATATGGTTGCTGGAGATTTTCAAGCGATTGTTGCTGATGTCTGGCTCGTCTATCGAGATTTACTAAAAAATGAAAATGCGCTCGACTTTGACGATCTTATCTGCGAGACCGTAAAACTACTCGACAAAAATGATGACATTCGCGATAGCTATCGGAAGCGATGGCAGTATGTGCACGTGGACGAATATCAGGATACGAACGAATTGCAATATCGACTAACAAAATTATTGGTCGGCCCGGAACGGCATTTGTGTGTGGTCGGTGATGCAGACCAAAATATTTATTCATGGCGCGGTGCGAACATGAAAAACATGTTGCATTTTGAAAAAGATTATCCTGGCGCAAAAATAGTATTTCTTGAAGAAAATTATCGTTCAACAAGTAACATTCTCACTGCTGCAAATGCAGTCATTGAAAAAAATGTCATGCGCGTGCCAAAAACATTGTTTACCAAAGCAGGAGAAGGTGAACAAATCGGCTTATACCATGGCGCAGATGAACGTGATGAAGCATCGTTTGTGGTTGGCAAAGCAGATGAACTCATACGAGGTGGTGTAAAGCCCGATGATATCGCGGTGCTCTATCGCGCCAACTTTCAATCACGAATTATCGAAGAAGCATGTCTCCATAAAAATGTGCCGTACCAAGTATTGGGTACAAAATTCTTTGAACGTAAAGAAGTTAAAGACATGCTCTCGTATGTAAAGGCTGCGCAGTCACGCAAAAATCTTGCGGACATTCGGCGTATCATCAACGAACCAACACGAGGTATTGGTAAAGTAACCATGCTCAAACTTTTTGCAGGCGAAGAGTTATCTGGTGCCGTCGCCAAAAAAATAGAATTATTTTTTGCATTACTTGATCGCATTGAAGCGCATTTACAGGACAAGCCTTCTGAATTACTTCTCATGATTGCAAAAGAATCAGGGATGCAAGATGCACTTCGAAATGGCGATGAGTCAGATCACGAACGACTTGAAAACATCTACGAACTTATCGAAGTTGCAAAACGTTATGACGATAAACCAGTCGAAGAAGCCCTTGAACAACTCCTCACCGACGCGGCGCTCGCAAGCGACCAAGATACGCTTGATGGAGAAAAACACGGCATCAGACTTATGACCGTGCATGCATCAAAAGGATTAGAGTTTCGCTATGTATTTATTGTCGGACTTGAACAAGGATTATTTCCGCATGAACGACTCACGAATGAAAAAATAGATTCCGAAGAAGAACGACGGCTTTTTTATGTGGCAATTACGCGTGCGAGAGAAAAATTATTTCTGACATATGCCGAAATCCGAACGGTATTCGGATCGCGAAATTTTACGGTACCATCAGAATTTTTATCTGATATTCCACCAGAACTTATTGAGCAGGAAGAAGGTCATCATGAGCGAGCAGGGAAGATCGTGTATTTGGATTTTTAGAGTAAATTGTATTCAAAGAATAAGTTAACGTTTTGTGACGATCGTCACAAAACGTTAACTTATTATAAAATGACACAATATACAATAATGCTATAGTACTTCCATGGTCTACGCAAAAAAGTCATTAGGGCAAAATTTCTTGAAGAACGAAGGCGTGCTTGCAAAGATTGCGTCGGCAGGGGATTTGTCGAGCAAGGATACTGTGCTTGAAATCGGTCCTGGCCACGGTGCGCTCACAAAGCACTTACTTACAAGTGGCGCAACGGTGATTGCAATTGAAAAAGACAGTACTTTGTCAGACGAATTACAAACAACCTTCGCAAAAGAAATAAAAAACAAAAAGTTTTTCTTGACCCACGGCGATGCGCTCGATATTGATATTGATATTTTATTTGCTCACTATCCACTAAAAACTAAAAGCTATAAGCTTGTTGCGAACATCCCCTACAATATCACGGGGGCATTTTTTAGAATGTATCTTTCCGCAATAAATGCACCGACAGACATGGTAGTGCTCATTCAAGAAGAAGTCGCAGACAGAATTATCGCGCGCAATAAAAAAGAAAGTATTTTATCTATCGCAATAAAAGCATATGGAACTCCAGAGAAATTATTCAAAGTATCACCTGGCAGTTTTGTGCCGGCACCAAAAGTTACCTCTGCAGTAATTCATATACACAACATTTCAAAAACAAATTTTAAAAAAGCTGACGAAAAACTTTTTTTCGAAATCCTCCGCGCAGGATTTGCACACAAACGCAAAATGTTAGCAGGGAATTTGAGCGAGTTATTTTCTAAAGAGGTGATTGCGCGGGTTTTTATGGAAGCGAAGCTTTCTATAAAAACCCGCGCTGAAGATCTACCACTCCCTACATGGCTTCTCCTCACTCAATTGTTTAAAAAATAAAAGTGTTGG
>CALRGH010000010.1 GCA_943357245.1 Candidatus Nomurabacteria bacterium | reverse complement strand
AAGTAATTTTTATTTATTAAATAATTTTTTATACCAATGGATTACGCGCAAGAAGTTGACTCATTGATTAGTACGCTTATACACGAAGGAGGTTCTGACCTTCATCTTTCTGCACTTCGAATGCCGGTGATTCGTGTAAACGGCCAACTGATTTCATTAATGAAGCATGCGGCATACACACGAGAGGATATGCTCGGTATTTTGAAAGTGATGCTCGGTGAAGAAAAAACAAAGATATTTTTGCAAAGACAAGAAGTTGATTTTGCATACTCATTTCATAACGATGAAGCACGTCTTCGTGGCAATGCGTATATTCACCAGAGTTATGTGTCGATTGCACTTCGCTTAATTCCAAAAGTAAAGACCATTCAAGAACTCAAGTTACCACCCATTCTTGAAACATTTGCTCGTAAAAAGCAAGGATTCTTTTTGGTGGTGGGTCCTGTTGGTCAAGGAAAATCAACCACGATGGCGGCAATGGTGAATCTCATCAATGAAGAACGCACGGAACATATTTTGACCATTGAAGATCCTATTGAATATGTGTTTGCGCAAAATCGTTCTATTATTGATCAACGCGAAGTGGGGATTGATACTGCAGAATTTAAAATAGCCCTCAAATCAGTCTTTCGTGAAGATGTGAATGTGATTTTGATTGGTGAAATGCGTGATCCAGAGACCATTGCAACCGCAGTGACTGCCGCTGAAACAGGTCACTTGGTACTTTCAACACTCCACACCAACAATGCGTCACAAACTATTGACCGTATCATCGACTCATTCCCTCCAGGTCAACAAGATCAGGTGCGCATTCAACTTTCTGCGTCACTCCTTGGTATTTTCTCACAACGTCTTATTCCTCGGATTGCTGGAGGTCTTGTGCCTGCGTATGAATTGCTGATCAATAACAATGCGGTGCAAAATTTAATTCGTGAAAAGCGCACTCATGAAATTGACGTGGTTATTGAGACAGGATATGAGAATGGCATGATTGATATGAATCGCTCGCTTCTTGAGCTTGTCAAAGCAGGAGAAATTACTGTTGATAATGCATTCTTCTATTCATTTAATCCAAAATCACTGGAGCGAATGATGTAGAATTAGTAAATAGATAGTAGTAAATAGTAAATAGAATAGCGACAATGGCTATTGAAGCTGACTATAAAAATCTAATAGTCTGGCAAAAAGCAATTTTATTAGTTACTGAACTTTATTGTGCCACAAAGGTATTTCCAAAAGAGGAATTATTCGGACTTACTTCTCAGATGCGCCGTGCAGCAGTCTCTATTCCTTCGAACATAGCGGAAGGCAGTAGGCGATTACGAGGTGAGCGGGTTCATTTTTTAAGAATTGCATTTGGTTCTGCGACAGAGCTTGAAACTCAGCTTGAAATAGCAAATCGGCTTAATTATCTGGAAAAACCTGAATCTGAGAAACTCACAGTTCTTCTTGTTGAGGTGTTAAAAATACTTAACAAGATGATACACTATGTGTAGTTAATTTTTATTGTTTTTGTGCCCACTATTTACTATTTACTACTATCTATTTACTAACCCATGAACTTCAAATACAAAGCCATCACCGATAAAGGAGAACAGCGCGAAGGCGAAATTGATGCACAATCAAAAGAGCTCGCGGTTACTGCACTGCAACGCCGCGGATTTATTGTGACGATGATTCGCGGTGAAGATGACAACAAAATGTTTAGTTTTGGTTTTTCAGAACATGTCGCAATGAAAGACATTGTGATTATGTCTCGCCAGATTGCAACATTATTTGACGCACAAGTATCGGCACTCAAAGCATTCTCATTGCTTGCGGGCAACGCTGAAAACAAAGCACTTTCAAAACGACTCAATCAAGTCGCCGACGATTTGCAAGCCGGCTATTCCATTTCCGGTGCGCTTGCTCGCCATCCTGATGTCTTCTCCGAATTTTACGTAAACATGGTGCGTGCTGGTGAAGAATCTGGAAAATTAAATCAGACCTTTATTTATTTGGCAGAATATTTGGATCGCCAATACGCACTTACCTCAAAAACACGCAATGCGCTTATTTACCCTGCATTCGTGGTGTTTACCTTCTTTGCGGTTATGGGGCTTATGCTCACGATGGTTATCCCAAAACTGTCATTACTTATTGAAGAATCAGGACAAGTAATTCCGCTCTATACGAAAGTCGTTATCGGGGTATCGCATCTCTTAGTGAGTTATGGCTGGGTATTTATCCTCGCTTTTATCATTATCGTTGCCTACATGATTTATCTTTCTCGCACCGAATCCGGCAAGCGATATCTTGATGCACTTAAGATTGAAGTGCCGATTGTGGGAAGTTTGTTCAAGAAACTATATTTTTCACGTATTGCGGACAACTTGGACACAATGATTTCATCTGGTATTCCAATTGTGCATGCTATTGAAATTACTGGCACCGTGGTGGGTAACAAAGTCTATGCAGACATCCTTGCTGGTGCGGCTGAAGCGGTGAAAGGCGGAAGTTCTCTCTCAAATGCGCTCGGCAAAAATCCGCTCATGCCATCTATTTTAGTGCAAATGGTGAAAGTGGGAGAAGAAACAGGATCTTTGGGTAAGATTTTGGGAACACTCGCAAAATTCTATAAACGTGAAGTGGATGATGCTGTCGACACCCTTGTCGGCCTTATCGAACCTATCATGATCGTGATGCTCGGTCTCGGTGTCGGTGTGCTCTTGGCCTCCGTCCTTGTGCCGATTTACAACATTGCGTCAGGAATTAACTAGAAAATAAGGAGTATTTCCTGTTTTGAAAAAACAGGAAATACGACTATATTTTCTGTTACCCAGCACTTAGCTATGGTCTACGTATACTGTTTAAAAAACAAAATAGATAACGGACTGTATTACGGGTATACAAAAGATCTTATTCGTCGCTGTAAAGAGCATGGTAAATATTGGACATTAGTTTATTACGAAGCATATTTGTCTGATGGTGATGCACATGAACGTGAAAAAAGATTGAAGGATTATGGCCAGGCTCGTACGCATTTGAAGCGACGAATAAGTGGTTCACTAGACCATATCTAAGTGCTGGGATTTCGCTGGAGGCCAGCTCATTATCCACATACCACCTTTGCGTACAGGGAGTATAATAATCATATTACTAGCCCGTTATTAATTAATATTTTAGTTTTTTATTCTATGAAGAAATATAACAAAGGTTTTACATTGATTGAACTCTTGGTCGTTATCGCGATCATCGGTATCTTGGCATCTATCGTCTTGGTTTCGCTCAACACAGCTCGTCAAAAGGGTAAAGATGCGAGTTTGAAGGGTTCTATCTCAAGCGCTCGTGCACAAGCAGAAATTATTTTTGATAATGCAAACGGAAGTTACGCTTCGGTCTGTACTGATGCTGGTATGTTACCTCTCCTGAGCGCTGCTGCTCATCAGAATGGCGCGCTTGATGCAGGGACTAACTATACTTCGACAACTGTTCCTCCAGGTGCAGCTGTTTCTACCTCTGGATCAGCATCGCGAGTTACATGTTCTGTTGATGTAGGTGGAACTGCTTATGTTATTGCGGCTTATTTGAATGGTGGTCAATTCTTCTGTGTTGACTCAACTGGGTATGCTAATCAACAAGCAGGCACGAATGCAACTAACTCTTGTATCTAATAAATATACTAAAACAAAAAAACTCTCCACCTGTGGAGAGTTTTTTTTGTTTGGTCCTATTTTTTAGGATATACTATGTATATGAAGAAAAATAATAAAGGTTTTACATTAATTGAGTTACTTGTTGTTATTGCTATTATTGGCATATTAGCATCCATTATTCTTGTCTCATTAAACACAGCTCGTGAAAAGGGTAAGGATTCGAGTGCTATAGGAAGTTTTTCTGCTATTCGTAGTCAGGCAGAAATTTTTCTTACAGACAATAATGTATACACGGGGTTGTTTGCCGATCCTGGGGTTATAAAATTAATCACTGCTGCAGAAACTAAGACGGCTCATACAGCAACAACGGGCGCAGACGCGACGCATTATTACGCAGTGATTCAATTAGGTGCTGATACTACAAAAGATTTTTGTGTAGATGACACTGGTTTTGCAGGAAAAGTTGATAATCCTGCAACAGTAGGCTCAGGAGATTGGACGTGTAATTAATTTTACCCTAGAAAGGACATCCCCTGCTAAAGTTCGATTTCCTCCCCTTTTATAAAAGGGGAGGTGGCGAGTCCTCGAGCCGGAGGGGATATTTTGTTTTCTGTGTCATTCCGGACACGAGCACGCTGTGTTTGATCCGGAATCCAGGCTAAAATCCGGAAGAGCCTGGATACCGAATCGCGTCAGAAACTGACTTGTTCGGTATGACACAAAAAAAGAAATATATTTTGTACACAATACCTTTTGTTATTATGCGGTACAATTAGTACATGAATTCTTTTCCTTTTATTGTTCAACTCATCATTTTCCTCTTCGGCGCCATTATTGGTAGTTTTTTGAATGTCGTTATCTATCGCTATAACACCGGCCGCACCCTCGGTGGCCGTTCTATTTGCATGTCTTGTGGCAAAACGCTTCGCTGGTTTGAACTTATCCCTGTCATCTCGTGGGTAGTGCAAGCAGGGAAGTGTGTGCGCTGTCGCAGTATTATTCCATTTCAATATCCACTTGTTGAATTTGTAACCGGACTGCTCTTTTTAGGCATTGTCCGCATGTATATCGGATTACTTCCGAATATCCCTCTTTTCCTCTGGTTCGTGGTTCCGTCGATATTTTTATGGTGTGTACTCGCAGTGATTGCTGTGTACGATATTCGTCACAAGATAATTCCTGATTTATTTGTCTATTTGTTTATCGTTATTTCAGCTCTTCTTCTTTTTATCACGCCGGATGGATTTTTCATGCCAGACATGTGGGATTTTCTCGCTGGATTTATTATTCCACTTCCATTTGCGCTCCTTTGGTATGCCACTGGCGGGCGAGTGATTGGTTTTGGAGATATCAAACTCATGATGGGTATTGGATTTTTCCTCGGGCTTGGTATGGGTATCGCCGCAGTCATGCTCGCGTTTTGGATCGGTGCAATTATCGGAGTTTTCCTATTGCTCGCGCATGGTAAGGACGTTACAATGAAAACACAGATACCGTTTGGTCCATTTCTTATTCTTGGTATTGCCATCGCCTATTTCTGTCAGCTATCATTTCTTGATATCGCATCGTGGTTTACTTTTTTCACTTAAATGAGCATCATTTCACACAATAATAAAGAGATTGCAGAGCAGAAAAAGTGCACTTTTTCTGCTCTGCAATCCGGTTTTACTTTTATCGAACTCGTGGTCGTCATCAGCATTGTCTCGATTATTTCGAGCGTGCTTATTTTCAACTACGGTTCATTTGATGCAAATATTCGCCTGCAAAACCTTGCGCAAGACATCGCCCTCCGTATCAAAGAAGCACAAACAGTGGCAATAGCAGGTACGTATGCGTACGATTATTCATATGATTTTCAAGGTGATCCAATAGGGCAAGCGCCAAGTTACGGCATTTATTTTAATTTTACTGACGATTCAGTTTTTAAACAAAAAGGATTTGCATTTTTTGCAGACAGACCAATCAACGGTAGTGTGTATGACACTGGCACTATTGATGGGGTAATTTCTTCAGATCCAGCATGCAGTGCCCCTGGGGTTGATTTTAATGAATGTCTTTCGGTGACACAGATTACATCACTTGATCAAATATCAGGAATTTACTTTAAAGATAGATCTAGTCCGTTACTTGCAGATAAATTAGGTATCACTTTTACTCGTCCATGGCCAACAGCACATTTTTCAGATGGGAATGGATCTGTTGCTGCAGATGAAGTGTATATCGAAATACAGTCACTTCGAGATACAAAAAAATACATGTATGTAACTGTAAGTCAGACAGGACAAATTAGTGTATCTAATGGATGTGCACCAGGGCATGATGCTAGTGATGTAACTTGCCAGCCATAATTATGAAATTATTTTTTATAAAAAAAGACAATAAAGGATTCACCTTGATCGAGCTCATGATTGCAACAGCTCTTTTTGTGATTATTGCGGTGATTGCACTCTCCGCAATACTTTCATCAAATATTGCCTATAAAAAAACAGACGACATGCGCGCCATCACCGATAACTTAACCTTTGTATTAGAAGATATGTCGCGCAATCTTAAAGTTGGATATAATTATAGTTGTGATTTAAGTAATGGTGGCGCACTAAACGATTGTCCTTATGAGGCAAGTGATGGAGATTCAGGAGAACCCCCTAGCGATTCTATTGGCTTTGTACCATTTACTGTTGTTATACCAGCAGGGGGTCTTAATCCTTCAATAATGCAGGGCTATGTAGTGTGTGAAGAAAGCGGATTCCTCTCCGATGGGCAAACACACATAGGTTCTCTATTTAAAATAACAAATGACATAACAGGTATTTCAGGAGGGAGTAGTTGTGATGCTCTTAATGGTTTAAATAATATCGTCAGACTTACCGATCCCCGCGTGCATTTAAGTTATCAACAATCAGGATTTTATGTTACCAATACAGATCTCGGTGATAATCGTCAACCATATGTCACGATGGTGTTGGTTGGGGAGACGGTCACTAAAGATGTAGTGACGCCGTTTACTATTCAAACATCAGTAACGCAACGCCAATTTGGACAATAATATATGAACACAAGTATAAGTAATAAGAATAAAAATAAGGAAAAACAAAAGGGATTTACCCGGTCAGTGAGACTTGCCGAAGCGACTTCGTCGCGTGCCTCCGGCACATCGGCAAGCTCTACTGCCGGGTTTACTCTCATCGAAACTCTCGTGGCTATTTCTATTTTCGTTGCATCTGTAACAGTATTGCTTGTAGTTACTGGTGGTGGTATCAAAGATGTAAACAGTGCGCAAAATAAATTAACCGCAACGTATTTGGCTCAAGAAGGAGCAGAACTTGTCCGTGCGTCGCGAGATACGTATTTTATGGAAGAATCTTATCGACAAACACAGATCGGCGGTACGAATCCTCCGACAATGGGGAGACTTATGCAATTTTGTAATACAAAAACAGGAATAGAAGAACAAGATGGGGTCTTTATACAAACTCCGCCGTATAAATTTTGTCATGCGCTTGATGTAGCTTTGGGCAATAGTAGGCCTTGGATATATAATCCTGATTTGATTGTTGCACAACAAGTAGATATTGACCGCATAGCAGGGCCACTTGGTCCATGTAATCGCGTTGTCGGTAATGGTATCAGTGGTGAATTGCTTGCAGGATCACAACAAGGATGCAATATTAATTTTCAATTAGATGCTCGTACTTGTCGAGCAAGTATGCATTTGAAAAAATTTGAAGTCATCGGCGATACTGGCGGTCCAACTGTTGAAGAAGCAAAAGAAGCGGTTGCGACTGAGACTTGCGCAGAGTATTTTTATAATGAAGGCATTATTCGTCCAAAGTGGACAACATCGTACAATGCAGAGGGAGAGCCGTGGTACCCATCAGCTGATATAGGTGTAGCGACTGGTTTTATTCGACAAATTTTTGTTGACCCAGAATTTGTAGGAGGAGATGCTGATGGGGGTATGCGGGTGACAGTACGTGTGTACTGGATTGAAGGAAATAGACTTAAAAATGTCCGCGTGGATGATTTTCTGACCGGATGGCCAGGGACAATAGTAACAACGCCGTAATATGAACATAAGTATAAGAAATAAGAATAAGAATCAACAAAATAACAAAAGCGGTTTCGTTATTTTATTTGCCGTACTCGCCTCAACCCTTATCCTTGCTATGGCAGTGAGTATTTTTAATGTCGCCTACAAAGAACAAGTATTGAGTGGCACCACAAAAGCATCTGCGTATGCTGATGCTGCCGCAAATGTCGGGCTTGAGTGCGCGTTGTACAACGACATCAAAAAACATTTGTTTCCTGACCCAAATTTTCCATCAGGTGTTCCAAATGACATCGGGGTAATCGTACCGATTCCTACACCAACACCACCAATAAATTGTATTGGTTCTGATGATTGGGATGTAGATACAAATAATTATATTTTTACTTTTACCATTGAAGCAAATGATGGCTACGGTATTTTTGTCGACAACGTGTCTCCGAATGCAACCATAAATGTGAATCGCCCTGGTTGCGTAAAAGTGTTTGTGAATAAAAATGAGCCGGGTCCAGCGGGTGAAATACTCACGCACATTGTTTCTCGTGGGTATAATGTTGCATGTAATAAATTGCAAACTCTTGATGACGGCACCATCAACCCTCGTATCGTCGAACGCCGTAGTGAGGTTCGGTATAATTCAAAAGGCGGAGTAGTTATTGGAGGTCCCATCCTTGGTTGTACTGATCCGACAGCAAATAACTACAATCCATCGGCAACTGTCGATAATGGTTCATGTATCTACACGGGACCAGTTTTGGGTTGTACAGATCCGGCGGCAAATAACTATAATCCATTGGCGACTAGCGATGACGGTTCGTGTACTTACGGAGGATCATTTAAAGCAGAAATTAAGATTACTGCAGCGGGTAAAAATAATAACCCACCGGAAGCAGAAAATCTGGTAATATTGATAGCTGGAAATACTGACGCAACAATCAAGTGGTATCCGTCTCACGTAAATAGTTGCGTGATAGATGCAGCTACTAATAGTGCAAATGCAATTTGGCCGAGCGGACCTACTGATAATATAGGTAGCTTCTTCAATCAAATATTCCCTTCAGGATATCCTGTTGGTGATTTCACTGATCGAGTATTTGGTATTAAATGTATTTCAGATAGCGATACGACAACTCCTGGTGCATCAAAATTTGCACAAGTTACCGTTCGTTATCAACCAATCGGCGTCACTTTGCCAACCGCAAATATCTGGGCTGATCCAGCAGTTGGTGCAAATGTGGGAGAATTTTCATCAGGTGGTTTACTCACCATAACTCAAGCTGATGGCCCATATGTTATTCGATGGGCATCTTCTGACACTACAACTTGTAACGAAACACTTGAAATTACTTCTAGTGGGCAGATACTAAATGGCGCACATGGTTTTCCGCAGAGTGCACTTACTGGTAGTTCAACAATAGATCCTGCATTAATAGAACCAGGTGATTATACGTATAGAATTAGTTGTTCTGGTCCAGGGGGCACTGCAAATGATTTTGTGAATGTGCTTGTGAATGATGTGGCCGCTGTTTCATCTCTTGATCTAAAAATAAAACTCAATACTGAGTCTACATATCATGATTATGCAGCTGGTACTAACGGATCGGGTAGCCCGGTATCAATAGGAAGTATTAATGCACCAAACATTTCATCATCTGTTATTTGTGCTAGTGGAACCTGTGAAGCAAATAAGGTTATTGATCTTGATTGGGTTGGTAGTAATGTGTCTAACTGTAGCGCTACTGCAAAATATAAACTTTCAGCGGATCCTGTTTCTATGTGGAGCACGCCGACTTCTGTTCTTGATACCGCACAACAATCAATCACAGTTACCCATTATGGAGTTACTAAATTTACTATCACGTGTGATAAGCCCGATGGTTCAAGTATTACTGATACTGTGTTTGCGTACTTAACACCAACAATAAATATTAATTCTGGTGGTACGGGAACACAGACAACAGGTGAATTCCATGTCCCTGCAAATATAGGAAGTCTCATGATTAACAGAATGACAAGTCCAGGTGGCCAAGGTGGTCTAGTTACTGGAAATGGGGTTGACGGAGAAGACACCTACTTTAATAAAGACAATGGTTCACCAACTGGTTTAGACTTTCTTGTCACATATGGTGGGAATGGGGGGATGCAATCGCAATCAATTGGCGGTACTGCGCTTGGCGGTGGTGGTGGGACGACTTATTATCCTGCATCTCTAGTAAGTCAAGGATTTTTCCTCTTTGGACATCAAGAAGGTGTTGTTGGTGCATCGACGACAACAGTAACTGGTGGGGTGGGTGGTAAATTATCAACTGGTCCAACAGTGTATATATTAAGTGGAGGATCATCTATTGTTTCTCTTCCAGGAGCAATGGATGGCATAACAGGTGAGAATGCAGTTGCTAGTACTACTGGTGGTGGAGGTGGAGGAAGTGGTTCTGCAATATCTGCTCGTTTCTTAGTTACTCCATTTCAAGTATTCAAATTCAAAGCAGGAGCACTTACTCAAGGGACACCTCTTGGATTAGGAGGTACTGGGATCAACATGCAATTAGGAGGAGATTATGGTTATAATTTTAGTACAAATACTTACAATAACTTGCGTTAAAAAAAATTATAATTTTCACCAAAAATGCCCCGACGGGGCATTTTTGCTATACCCCCACACCAACTTTTTTTAATGTTGGTGTGGGGGTATAATCCTCCTATGTCTATTGGTGACGCCAAAAAACGAATGGAAGTACTCCGTAAGGAAATAACAGCTCATGCGGAGGCGTATTATGTGCACGACAAACCCACTGTATCGGATGATGTCTACGATGCACTCATGCGAGAGTTACGCGAATTGGACAAACACTATCCCGATTTTGCCGATCCAAATTTTATCATCTATCGCGTCGGTGGGAAACCGCTTGATAAATTTGTGAAGGTAGAGCACGCGAAACGAATGCTGTCGCTCAACGATGCATTTTCAAAAGAAGAAGTAGAAAAATGGCAGGAACGCATTATCAAACTTCTTACCCCCAGGAGGCAAGGCCTCCTGGGGGGTGAGATTTCGTATTTTTGTGAATTAAAAATGGATGGGCTTGCGGTGTCGCTTATTTATGAAAACGGTATATTTATTCGCGGTGCAACACGAGGGGATGGATTTATCGGCGAGGATATTACGGAGAATTTAAAAACAATTCCAACGATTCCGCTCGTCTTGAAAAATGCACCAGTCTATCTTGAGGTCCGCGGCGAAGCACTGATGGCACGCGATATGTTAAAAAAGTTAAATAAACAAAATGAAAAAGAAGGGAAACCACTTTTTGCAAATACGCGTAATGCCGCAGCAGGGAGCTTGCGTCAACTTGATCCTGCACTTGCTCGATCACGCGGTCTTACGTTTATTGCGTATGACGTTGCAGATCTAAAAGCTAATAACTATAAGCTAGAAGCTCATTCGCAAAAGCATTCTCTTTTGCGAATGTTGGGTTTTACACTTGATACGCACGAAACAGTGGCAACAAATACAAAGGAACTTTTTATATTTATTGATAGTATCGAAAAAATCCGCGAAAAATATCCGTTCGGTACGGATGGTGTTGTTGTATCCGTAGATAATCTCGAACTCGAAGATGAACTCGGTGTTGTGGGTAAAGCACCACGTTGGGCCATTGCGTATAAATATCCCGCAGAGAAAGCAACCACCATTGTGACTAATATCACGGTCAATGTTGGCCGTACCGGCGTACTCACACCGCTCGCTCACTTCCATCCGACACTGGTCGCTGGTTCTACCGTATCAAAATCAACCCTGCACAATATGGATCAAATTGAACGACTCGGTATTCGTATTGGTGATACGGTCGTCATTCAAAAAGCCGGCGATGTGATTCCTGAAGTTGTCGAAGTACTGATAAGTATGCGTACAGGTAAAGAGAAAAAGTTTTCAATGCCGAAACAATGTCCTGTCTGTGGAGCGATTGTTGAAAAACGAGAAGCAGAATCCAAAAAAGAGGGAACCAGTGTTGCGTTTTATTGTACGAATCCTTCATGTCCCGCAAAAAATCGTCGTGGCATGCAGCACTTTGTAAATGCATTTGAAATATACGAAGTCGGTCCAAAAATTTTAGATCGTTTGCAGGAAGAAGGACTTATCACGGATGCAGCAGATCTTTTTACTCTCGAAGAAGCAGATCTTTCTGGTCTCGAACGCTTCGGTGAAAAATCTGCAAAAAATATCATTGAATCTATCCAGTCTCGTAAAAAACTTCCTCTCTGGCGATTTCTCGTGTCGCTCGGTATTCTCCATGTCGGTGAAGAGACAGCAAAAGATTTGGCGAATCATTTTGGTACGTTTAAAAATATTCAATCTGCAAGTTTTGAAGCATTGGAAGTCATTCCAAATATCGGCCCCATTGTTGCAAAATCTCTCACTGAATTTTTCAAGAATAAATCAAGTCAATTATTTGTACAAAAATTACTAGATGTCGGTGTTGATCCCTACAAGCTAGAAGCTAAAAACTACAAACTCTCCGGTAAGACATTTGTACTTACCGGTACCATGGAAGGGATGTCTCGCAATGATGCGAAAGCTAAAATCGAATCTCTCGGCGGAAAAGTTTCTGGTTCTGTTTCAAAACAAACCTCGTATGTTGTTGCAGGGAATGACCCAGGTTCAAAATATGACAACGCCCAGTCTCTCGGCGTGCCTATTTTGGACGAAAAGGAATTTTTGAAATTGGTACAATAAATGGCGCAAATGTAATTACATTTGCGCCATTATGTTAAAGTCCGGCTTTGATATTTTTTTCTGTTTTTTTTAAATCAGCAACAGTGATTGATATGGGCATGTTTTTTACAGGTGTTACTGTTACACTATGAAGATGTTGCCGTGTATTGCCACCTTGGAACATAAACAGCCCATTTGAGGCTCTTCTTGCGTAATCACTACCTGCAGGGAGTGCAAATCCATTAGATTTGTAGATAGCCAGTATTGCACTGTGTAAGTCTTGTACACTAATTGTTTCTGGTAAAATAAATCTTTCTAAAATATGTTCGCGAGACTCATCGAAGTGTTTCAATGAGTCATCAAGGCCAAAGTGTTTTTTAAGGCGGTCAGAGAGGTTTCTTTTGTTCATTTTTATGTACGGGGTTTTGAAATATTGTATCAGGTTATATTATTTTGTCAAATAATACTTCTTTCTGGTATACTTTTCTCATGCAATTAGCGGATATTAAAAAATTAGCAACTCTTGCACGAGTAGATATTTCGGACGGTGAGGTAATAGAACTTTCCAAAGATATGGACAGCATTTTGGGCTACATCAAAGAACTTGATGAGGTCAATTTGCCGTTAGGGGAACAACTCACTGGTGATCTCTACAATGTCGTTCGCGATGATGACCATCCTCGAATAAGTGCCCAATATACGGAAGTATTACTGAAAGCGGCTCCGGAAACTGAAAGTGGTTTTGTGAAAGTAAAGAAAGTACTGTAATGGATATCAAAAATCTCACAATCGAAGAAGCGTCAAAGAAAATGGAAGCAGGTGAATTAACATCAGTGCAACTTGTGAGTGCGTGTATAGAAAACGCAAAAAAAGATAATGGAGATATTAATGCATTTCTTGAAATCTTTGATGACGCACTTGCACAAGCTGAGGTGGCGGATAAGATGCGAAAGGAGGGAAAAGCAACAACGCTCACTGGTATTCCATTTGCAATCAAAGACAACATTCTTATTCATGGACACATCGCAAGTGCGGCATCAAAAATTCTTGCAAATTATGTTGCATCGTACGATGCGCACGTTATTGAAAAATTAAAAACCGCAGGTGCAGTGTTTATTGGTCGTACCAATATGGATGAATTTGCAATGGGAAGTTCGACGGAGAATTCTGCATATGGCGTTACCAAAAATCCACTTGATACATCTCGAGTTGCTGGTGGTTCGTCCGGTGGCTCGGCCGCTGCGGTTGCCGCTGGATTTGCCCTTGGTGCGCTCGGTACCGATACAGGAGGTTCTATCCGCCAACCAGCAGCGTTTTGCGGTACAGTGGGGCTCAAGCCGACCTATGGCGATGTGTCACGATATGGGGCAATGCCGATGGGAAATTCGCTTGATCAGATTGGACCGATTGCAAAAACAGTTGCTGATGCAAAAATTATTTACGAAACAATCGTAGGTCATGATCCTCGCGATAATACTTCTGTTCCAGACCAATTCAAAAACAAACAGGACCGTCCTGTTAAAACAATTGGTGTACCCTGGCATTTGATTGAAGTAGATGGTATCGAAGCAGAAACACTTACACGCTTTAAAGAAACAATTGAAAAATTAAAAAAAGAAGGGTATAGCATTGTTGATATTTCGTTGCCGCTTACGAAATATTCACTCGCGGTGTATTACATTTTAATGCCAGCAGAAGTGTCTACAAATCTCGATCGATTTGATGGTATTCGCTATGGTCATCGCACGAAGGATGCAGAGACATTGTACGATGTCTATGCGAAATCTCGTGGTGAAGGATTTGGTAAGGAAACACGCCGACGTATTATCTTGGGCACGTACGTGCTTTCGCATGGATACTACGATGCGTATTATCGCAAGGCGGTTGCCGTCCGTCATGAAATAGAAAAAGAATTTAAAGATGCATTTACTAAATGTGATGTGATTGCAATGCCGACAAATCCTGCACCTGCATTTAAGATCGGTTCTAAAGGAAGTGATCCACTCGCTATGTATTTGGCAGATGTATTTACCGTACCCGCAGATATTGCTGGTGTGCCGGCTATTACTATTCCAAACGGAACAAATAAAGAAGGCTTACCGCTCGATATACAGTTTATGTCGACATGGTTTGATGAACAGGCACTTTTTGAGATTGGAGAAGTTGTTGAGAAATTAGTATAAGAATAAGTGATAAGTATAAGGAGCGCTGCACGGGCTATGCCCGTGCAGCGCTTGTGTTTTCTTGTTTGTTATTCCTTATATTTATTCTTATCACGTATACTTGCTTTGTTTTCCCTTTATACTTGATACTAAATACTTTATACTGTCTATATGGGGGCTACGCAAAGTTTTTTCAATTTTGATTATATTTTCTATCATTTCTATTTATTACTCCAAAATATTTGGCGGTTTTTAGGTAGTGCAAATCCTTGGCATGTATTGTTGGTGCTTGTCGCAATTTTTGTTATTGTACTTTCAATAATTGCATCGTATTCATATATTCGTTTGCAAGAGATTCGAAAACGACAGGAAGAATATTTGGAGACCGTAAAATTAGTTGAGCCAAAACACAGTGGCAATGAACGTTGGGAGAAAATCGAACAGAAAGCATTTGGGAATAATGAATCGGAATGGAAACAAGCGATTATTGAAGCAGATATTATTTTGGATGAACTCATACAGCGCATGGGATATCAAGGTGAGAATCTTGGCGAGCGCATGAAGAAAATAGAGTCAAGCGATTTCAAGAGTTTGAGTCAGGCATGGGATGCGCACAAAGTGCGTAATCGTATCGCGCACGATGGGCCAGATTTTACTCTTTCTCAACACGAAGCGCGAAGAGTCATTAATATGTATCGAGAAGTATTTTCTGAGTTTAATTTCATTTAGTAAATAGTAAATAGATAGTAGTAAGTAGGAGCAAAGAAAACGCGTAGCAAAACCTTTGGTTTTGCTACGCGTTTTCTTTGCTGTTGCGGGGTCTGGAATCGAACCAGAGTCTCAAGGTTATGAGCCTTACGAGATACCACTTCTCTACCCCGCGATATATGATTTTTACTACAATCGATTAGTCCTACAAGTATACAGACGAATAAGAATATAGCAACTTACCCGTTGAAAAACAAGAGGATTTATGGTACATTCCTCGTATTGTCGGTGTAGCTCAGGTAGTTAGAGCGTCTCACTCATAAAGAGAAGGTCGTAAGTGCAAGTCTTACCATCGACACAATGTCAAAAGCATTCTGGGAACAAGAATATCGTAATCCGAAACATCTAAAAATGTCCGATGAACCATCGGGTGATTTAATCGATTTTATTAACTGGACGGAACGCAATGCCGAATGGCCGGCATTTCCAAAAGGGGGAACGGTACTTGATATCGGTTGTGGTAATGGACGCAACCTTATATATCTTTTTAAAGAATCTCAAATGAAAGGCGTGGGTATTGATCTCTCAGGTGCCGCAATTACCCAAGCAAAAAACAATACAAAAGGTATGCCGATAGTCTTGTCTGTACAAAATGCACGAGATCCGCTACAGCTTCCTGATGAAAGTGTTGATGTAGTACTTGATATGATGACATCGCATTATCTCCACAAAAAAGAACGCACTGCGCTTACCAAAGAAATTGCACGTGTATTGAAACCATACGGGTGGTTGTATTTGAAGACATTTTTCTTAGATGATGATGCGCACGCAAAACGGATGATTAAAGATTTTCCAGGTAAGGAAGAACAAACATACATTCATCCGATTATGAAACTTGAAGAATTTGTATACACAGAGCATGATATCTACACTACCTTTGGACCTTATTTCAAAATTCACCGTATTCTAAAATCGCATAAACACATTCGTGATGGCAAGCCCTATAAGCGTCGCACGATTTCGGTGTACATGGAAAAATTACCAAGTTAGCAAAGTTGACAGGTTGTTGTTTTTATGTATAATTGTGTACAGATAAAAACCCCGCATAATGCAGAAAGAGAAAACAAAAGAAGAAATTGAGATTGACAAGGAATTTTGGGAAAGATGGAAAGAATTCTATTTTCCTAAAAAATAACAATATCTCATCACAAAGATGCAAAAGCCTTCCAATTGGAGGGCTTTTCTTTTTGCTTAAGTGATATGAAAAATCACCACAATTGTGGTGATTTTTCATATGCGCGAGCGATGGGACTTGAACCCACGACCTCTCCCGTGACAGGGGAGCGCTCTGAACCAGCTGAGCTACGCCCGCATATTGGCAATATATCTATCAAACTGAACCTTTTTTCTTTTTAAACATAAGGAAACAGTATTGGTATTATACATAAAATCATAAATTTTCAAAGCATCTCCTGTACTAAATTGCAGTCTAAAGTATGACCCACTTTTTGAAGTTACGAGACATCCTGTTGTTTTCAATAGAGATGTCAGCTTATTTTTTAACTGGTACAAAAAGTCACTAGAAGCAGAAGTAAAGGCTAGTTGTAGCACAATATGGCTGGTTCTTCTTTCCTTGTGTACTTTTCCTTGCCAAATATTACCATCTCCATCAAAATAACCTTTTACAAAATAAGGAAACATGACTTTAGGAATCTTGATAAAAGGAAGGTGTTTTGTCTTTGTCTTCCCAAATCCAATTTTTTGAAATCCCTCCACTATCTCTTTCGATCCTATTTGCAAGCGATAAAATGATGTATTGGTTAAAGAATTTTTTCTTTTGGATATTTTATGGAGAGAACCCATGGCGTCTTTAATATCCGAAATTATCTGTCTGTCTTTTGATTGAAATGAAATATAATAACCCCCTCGATTATTAATTGAGAGATTGCCATCTGCTGCGAAAAATCCAAGGATGTAAGTCATATCAGGACTCCATTTTTTAAAAAATAACGCTACCTTTTCTGTTTGCATATTATTAATAGTATACCCGATGACAGTAAATTACCCTAACCATGTTATCAACAATTCATTACCTTTTGGAAAAGTTAGTGTGGGGGTATACTCATACATATGATGAATCCGGTAGTAGAAAATGACAGCGCCGGAGGCATGAGAGGGAGACTGCTATGTTTTATAATTTAAATGACGACTTACCATATAATAAAAGTGACACGAATCAATACTGTCATTTTTCACTAACCGGATGAAGCACGTAGAAGGAACCATTGTTGCACTTTTTTTGATGGGGGCATTTTCGTTTGGGTTCACGCTCTTATCAAGAGAGACAAATACGATTGCTGTACTGCGAGCAAAAGATAATTCTGCATTAATACTCAATGCAGTTACTGCACCAGAGGTGGTCAAAGAGACGAGTGGTATTGCACAGGAAGTATTACCAGAGATGACAGAGGCAGAAATTAGTACCTTAAAGATTTTCTTACGGGCGTATTATCAGACAGAAAAAATAAATACGACACCGTATTTTGATACAGATACAAAAGCTCTCCTATTAAAATATCAGCGTGACACTGCGCTTCCTGAAACAGGAATTCTCGATACTGCAACACGAAAAAGTATTACCGATGCACCGTTTCGCACACATTGCCCAAAAGGAAGTGGGGACGTAGACGCATCCATGACGCCAATTTCTCCAACACAAGGCATTAGTAAGACGTATACACCGGATGGTCTTATTGCAATGCCATCTCTGTACACAAAAAATACTAGTTTTTGCCTGACGCAAAGGACACGAGACGCAGTGATGGCGCTTATCGATGGCGCTCGTGCTGATGGATTTTCAATAAAAGTATCGTCTGCGTTTAGAAGTTATGCAACACAAGCATATTTGTATCGTATGCATTTTGATATTTTAAAATTAACAAGAAAGACTGTCGCTGTTGCTGGGCATTCTGAACATCAACTTGGTGTTGCTGTTGATTTAACGGGTGCATCCATTGGCTTTAAAAGTGCGAGTGCTTATTTTAAGACAAGTCCTGAATACACATGGTTGATTGCTCATGCGGGGGAATATGGCTTTGTGCAGAGTTATCCAACAGGAAAAGAGACTATCACCGGATACGCAGGGGAGCCATGGCATTTTCGCTACGTGGGGAAAGAAATAGCGAATGAAATTTTAAAAGAAGAAATTACGGTGTACGAGTATCTGAATAAAATGACAGGAGAAGCGGTGTCAATATAAAACAAAATTAAAAGCAGTGCAAGCGAAGCTTGCACTGCTTTTAATTTTGTCAGGTCGTCTCTCTATTGAATCACTAGCTTTGTCACACTATACGGTCGCACACTCATACCCCCAGGGTTTTGTACTGATTGGAGTGCAGTGAGGGTGATAGGTGAGAATGTGCCCGTGAAATTCTTTTCTCCATAACTTGAAGAAAGCGCACTTCCGTACATTGATTGTGATTGAACTGCCTTACCTGCCGTGACAATTGATGCATTATTTACTTTAATATCTTGCACTGCAATTGATTGCCCTGTCCAGTTTGAAACAATGTACGTGAGTTTATTTGTTGTCACATTTTTTGCACCAAGTATTTGAACATCAAGAGGGTCTATACCTGTCGGAATAGTGAACGCAGTTGTGTCGAGTATTTTATGATTACCATCAAATAGTGATGCAAACAATTCAAAGACATGCATTGTGGTGCGTTTTACCATACTGGTGCCAATTTTCTGTACATTGCCGACATCATCTGATGTCGCATTGTATTTACTGATTGCTGCGCGATTATCCCCAACCCCATTTAAGTAGTACATTGATTCAACAACATTGTTATGTGTGGCATTGTATTTCATTACTCCTGCCATAAAATCTGTAGTAAAGAGCGCTTGTGCCATGGTGTTATTGACTGAATATGAGGTAAACGAAAATCCTGCTGCTACACCATTATTGTCGGTACCCCATGAATTAATTACCAACTTATATCCAGGATATGCACTCATGCGAGCATCGAGATTCATGGGAATATTACCAGTATAATGGTGAGTGATATTTTTGAAACAGTCGAATCTTGCCGGTATGTCACCAGTCGTACATGTTTGTTCGACGTTTTCATCGTTGTCCATGACCATATACATACCTGCGTAGTCAAACCACTTATTGGTACCAGTATTTGAATTGAGCACTTTTGTGTTCCAGTCTGTAATGAAAGGATCCCTAGGAGCATTTACTGGATTAAGTAACCCGACAACTACTTTTACGTCTGGATGAGCAGATTTTACACCAAGACTCACCGCTTTTGCACGAGTTATATATGTTTGTGGGTCATTGTTGAGTGCTGGACGGATTTTTGTATCTGACAACTCAACGCCAGCAAGCCATTTATCGACAGTAAGTCCTTTTGCTTTTGCATCTGCAATCATACCAACGTTTTCTGTAATAGCGAGCTGGTTACTAGCAGGGTCTGTTGGGAGTATCGCGATATTTCCAGTAACACTTTGTGTGCGAATATTGCCGAGTGCGTATAATTTTGCGTCAGCACCAAACGCTTGCATGAATGCAGTGAAGCGTTCCCACATTTTCCACGTAGCCGTTGTTGTTTTATTTGCCCAGTTGATTATATTAGGATCTGTATTACCTGCAGAAGTTATTTCACTCAATACTATTCCCATGTGATTACCTTGCCAGTGCGACCAGTTCATTGATGCGAGAAGGTTAGGATCATAGGAATGCACTCCTGAAGATTTCCAAATATCCACGAATCCTGCTTGCTGGTCAAAGACAGGGAATGCTCCCATAAGAGTTGATCCCATAAAATAGTGGTTTATTTTTGGACCAATAGTCGCTGGAGTTACTATTGTGGTACCACCATTGTTATTGTGACGCCATGGAAAGAATACTAATCCCGAGAGAATGCCAGGATTACTCGCAGTATTTGCGTATAAAAATAATCCAAAGAACAAAAAGACACCAGACACAAGTACTCCTTTTATAATATTTTTTCCTGACATAGGCTAGATTTTATGATAAATAATAGAAATCGACGATGGTTTTATTATACCCCCACACCAACTTTTAAAAAAGATATGTGTCCACAACAGTTGCTATAAAACACTAAAAAGATGACATATTTTAAAAATATTATGAAGTTGGTGTGGGGGTATACGATTATTTTATAAGAAAATCGCACATTTTTAGTGGATAAGTAAAAGGAGGTGCTGGTTGAAAATAAAGGGTGAAAATGGTAGTATCAAGCGTGGTTAAATGTTAATTTTTGTAGTTGAAGAGCGTGGTTGGAATTTTTTTTACACTGCGTGTAAAAAAACTTTCCGATACAAATTAGGTTGAAAATTAGTCAAAAATTTTCGTAAGCTTTTAGCTTAGAAAACTTTTTGACACAAATTTTATAGGGTAAAATTTTTATGGCCAGAAATTTTCTTACGCTGCGCGCAAGAAGACTTTCCGGCACGATTTTTGTGGATCAAAAATCGCCGTCATAAGCAGAGCTTGTTGACGTCTTCACTCAGACTAAAAATAAGCAAGCTTCTTTTTGTCTTCGTTCGCCGTCATAGCTTAGTGGTAAAGCACGATATTGGTAATATCGAGACCGTGAGTCCGATTCTCACTGACGGCTCCCTTGGGCGATCAATTTGTTAAAACAAATTGATGTAGCCTAAAGATAAAATTGGTCAGAAATTTTTTTGCGCTTTGCGCAAAAAAACTTTCCGACCTGAATTTTGTGGGTCAAAATTCAGCCACCTTAGCTCAGTTGGTAGAGCGTTGGTATCGTAAACCGAAGGTCCGCAGTTCGATCCTGCGAGGTGGCTCATTATGAACTCTTCTGATCTAGACAATCACATAATCGAAATCGAAACCGTTATGACAGGAGGGGATTTTTGGGCGGATAAGGACAAGGCACAGGCAATGTTGCGTGAGCTTGCGGAGCTCAAACAGCAAAAAGAAGGCAAGGCAGCATTTGATAAAGGTGGCGCGATTATGACCATTATTTCCGGTGCAGGGGGAGATGATGCAGAAGATTTTGCACGGATGCTGTTTGATATGTATGTACAGTATTTTTCGAATGCGAAATTTTCCTACACAGTCCTCTCCGAAACAAAAAATGATCAAAATGGCTATCGAAATATTGCAGTTGAGATCAGTGGCAAAAATACGTACGGCACATTGAAACATGAAAGTGGGGTACATCGGCTCGTGCGCACATCGCCATTTAATTCAAAAGCAAAGCGCAGTACCAGTTTTGCATTAGTAGAAGTGCTACCCAAAATTCCAAAGGCGGCGATGCCGGAACTTCGCACGGAAGATATCGAGGTTGATTTTGCACGTGCGGGCGGTCCGGGTGGACAGAATGTAAACAAGCGCGAAACGGCAGTGCGGGTCACCCACAAGCCAACAGGTATTACGGTACTTGCCCGAGAAGAGCGTTCGCAAGAACAAAACAGAGAGCATGCACTTGAAGTGTTGCGTGGTAAATTATTCAAAAAAGCGGAAGACGAACATAAAGAACTTAAAGAAAGTATGCAGTTTTCAAAATCGACCGATATCGAATGGGGGAATCAGATCCGCAACTATGTGCTCCATCCGTACAAATTAGTGAAAGACTTGCGTACTGGTGTCGAAACTGCCGATGTTGCCTCTGTGCTCGACAAAGGTGAACTTGATGCATTTATTGAGGCGGAGCGAGGTCTGTAGTTTATGACCGAGCTCCGCCCAGCACTTATTTTCAACTGGCGTATATGTAAAAATATTTGTATACTGTAATGACGAGCGTACCAGCATGGTTCTTATTTCGAAAATAAGTGCTGGGCATTATTTTTTTACAGCTCGCTTCACTCACTAAAAAAAATATATGATTCACTTCGACAACGTTTCAAAAATATATGCAGGCGACACACCATCACTTGAAGATGTGACCTTGAGTATCAAGCCAGGAGAATTTGTGTCCATTGTAGGCCATTCTGGCGCAGGGAAGACAACGCTCACGAAGCTTATTTTGGCGGAAGAAAAACCGACCTCAGGTACGGTTATTTTTGATAAACATGATGTGCATAAATTGCGTTCAAGTAAAATGCTCGAACTTCGTCGTCGTATTGGTATGGTCTTTCAGGATTTTCGATTGTTGCCAAATAAGACCGCGTATGAAAATATTGCATTTGCAATGGAAGCTGCAGGTAAGAGTGATGCAGAAATCGAGACGGATGTACCGCACGTACTTCTCCTTGTAGATCTTGAATCAAAGATGCACCATTTTCCACGCCAACTTTCCGGTGGTGAAAAACAACGTCTTGCAATTGCACGGGCTATCATTAACCAGCCAGACCTTATCATTGCAGATGAACCGACAGGGAACCTAGATCCGGTGAACACCTACGATATCGTGCAGATTTTGAAAAAAATCAACGACATGGGCACCACAGTAATTCTCACGACGCACAATCGCGGTGTGGTAGAATCAATCGGTAAGCGCGTGATCACCTTGGAAAAAGGACGTGTCGTACGAGATGATAAAGATGGCAAGTATGTCATATAGCACGTAGCACATAACATGTACCACAGAACAAAGCAACTCAATTATCTAACAACTAACAGCTAAAAACTAACAACTATTATTTATGTGGCGAACCATTCGTAGAATAATCAGATCAGGATTTATAAACTTTTGGAGAAATGGTGCTGTTTCGATCGCGTCATTTTTGGTGATGACCGTTACGCTTTCTGTAGTGACAGGTATTTTATTGTCACAAGCGGTTCTTGAAAATTCACTCGCACAAATAGAATCAAAAGTAGATGTCACGGTATATTTCACGACCGTTGCACAAGAAAATGACATTTTGGAATTAAAAGGACGTATCGAAAAATTACCTGAAGTAAAAGAGGTGAGTTATGTTTCTCGCGATCAAGCACTTGAAGATTTTAAAGCAAAACATTCCGGAGATTACCTCACCTTACAAGCACTTGATGAAATCGGTGAAAATCCATTAGGTGCACTCATCAATATTCGCGCAAAGACGCCTGCAGAATATGAAGGGGTAGCAAAATTTCTAGAAAACACACCAGCGCTTGCATCGGGTGGGGCATCTATTGTCGATAAAATAAATTACAATCAAAACAAAGCGGTCATTGATCGTCTCACGAATATTATTGATGGTGCGCGTAAGCTTGGGCTTTTGATTACCCTTGTGCTTGTGATTATCTCTATTCTTATTTTGTTTAATACAGTGAGTCTTACTATTTTCTTTGCTCGTGAAGAAATCAGTATCATGCGTTTAGTTGGTGCTGAAAATAAATACATCCGTGGACCGTTTATGATTGAAGGAGTGATTTATGGGGTACTCTCGGCTATATTTACTGGGCTCGCATTTATTCCTATTACTATGTGGATGGGGACAAGGATGACTGCATTTTTAGGTCTTGATTTGTGGTCATATTATCGTGCAAATTGCTTGCAGATATTTGTCATTACTTTACTTGCGGGTACATTACTTGGTGTCATTGCGAGTTTCCTCGCCACAAAACGATATTTGCGGTAATATAAACAGATATGAAAAAAAGTCCGCAATATATTTTTGTTGTTGGTGGCGTTATTTCCGGAGTAGGGAAAGGGATAACGACCTCCTCAATTGCAAAAATTCTAGCGGACCGAGGCCTTACTGTCACTGCTATCAAAATTGATCCCTATGTAAATGTCGACGCAGGCACTATGAACCCCACCGAGCACGGTGAGGTTTTTGTTTTGCATGATGGTGATGAGTGCGATCAAGATATGGGTAACTATGAGCGATTCTTGGATACCACATTGTCGCGCGACAATTACATGACAACAGGTCGTGTGTATCAGAGTGTGATCGATCAAGAACGCAGTCTCAAATTTAAAGGCAAGTGTGTACAAGTGGTCCCCCATATTCCGATGGAAGTTATTGCACGCATCAAACGTGCGCAGGAAAAAGCAAAGGCGGATGTCGTGGTGATAGAAGTCGGGGGGACGGTCGGCGAATATGAAAATATTTTATTTCTTGAAGCTGCACGTATGCTCGCTATTTGTGAACCAAAATCGGTGCATTATGTGATGGTGTCATATTTGCCGATTCCATCCAAGGTTGGTGAGATGAAAACAAAGCCGACACAACATGCGGTGCGTGCGCTCAACGCATCTGGTATTCAACCAAATATTATTATTGCACGAAGTGAAAAACCACTTGATGAAAAACGAAAAGAAAAGTTGTCATTCTTCTGTAATATTTCTTCCGATAGAATTATTTCTGCGCCAGATATTGATAGCGTGTATGATGTACCGATCAATTTTGAAAAAGAGGGATTAGGAGATTTGTTATTGCGCGACATGGGTATTAAAAAAACCGGTGGTGAGCGATTGAAAGGGTGGAGCGCATTTGCAAAAAAAGTACACAGTGTCAAAAAACCTGTGCATATTGCTGTGGTAGGAAAATATTTTGATACAGGAAAATTCGTATTAACGGATTCCTATTTGTCAGTGATTGAAGCAATCAAATATTCTGCATATCAAGAAGGACGCAAACCAGTACTCGAATGGTTATCTGCGGAATCATTTGAAAAAGATCCGAAACAATTAAAAAAATTGAGTACCTATGATGGCATTTTAATCCCCGGAGGATTTGGGACACGTGGCATTACAGGGAAGCTTGCGGTGATCAAATATGCACGTGAGCATAAAATTCCGTACTTTGGATTGTGCTACGGCATGCAATTATTGGTTATCGAATATGCACGGTCTGTACTTGGTCTAAAAGACGCATCGAGTCGTGAGATAGATCCGAAAAGTAGTAATCTGGTAATAGATACCATTCCTGAACAAGTGCAAAAATTAGCAGAAGGGAATTATGGCAACAGTATGCGGTTGGGCGAATGGCGTGCAAAACTCACCAAAGGGACGATTGCGTATGATGCGTACAAATCAAACACTATCGCTGAGCGCCACCGCCACCGCTATGAAGTAAATCCAGAGTACGTTATGCAATTGAAAGAAAAAGGACTGATATTTTCTGGAACATCCATGGACGGGTCTTTGATGGAAATTGCTGAATTACCCAAAAAAGTGCATCCTTTTTTCCTCGCGGTGCAATTTCATCCAGAATT
>CALRGH010000009.1 GCA_943357245.1 Candidatus Nomurabacteria bacterium | reverse complement strand
TAACTTTTAAACATTAAGAACTCATTTATGTTACAACCACGATCAATCGTAAAAATCACAGACAATGCCGGCGGTAAAGTTGGCGCGGTGTTCAAGGTGCTTGGCGGTTCAAAAAAGCGCTACGCATTTATCGGTGACGTGGTCGTTATTTCTGTCAAAGTTGCAGAACCTCGCAAAGGCGTTAAGAAAAAGGATGTCCTCCGCGCTGTTGTTGTCCGCACGACCGATCCATACCGACGCAAGGATGGCTCATACATTCGTTTTGATGACAATGCAGTGGTGATCATCGGTAAGGCAAAACAGCGCTTCGAACCAATCGCGGGACGCGTGTTCGGCCCTATTCCTCGAGAAATCGGTGAAAAAGGATATCAGAAAATAATCTCGCTCGCACCGGAGGTGCTATAGCGAGAAAGTAAATAGATAGTAGTAAATAGTAAATAGAAGCCACAAAAACTATTCATTACAAACTATTTACTACTAACTATTTACTATTTACTAAACACATGATTAAAAAAGATGACAACGTAATAGTGCGCATCGGCGCATCGAAAGGCAAGAAGGGCAAAGTGCTCCGTGTCTTTCCTAAACTTGGTACCGCAATCGTAGAAGGCGTGAACTTGAAAAAGCGTCACAAGCGCGCAGGCGCTCGCGGCGGCAAAGGTTCTATCGTTGAACTTGCAAGTCCTATCAGTATCGCTAATCTAAAAAAAGCGTAGCTTTTTCTATTTACTATTTACTACTACCTATTTACTAACCAATGAAAACTGTTAAACAAAAAGAAAAAGAAGCATACACCGCAATGAAAAGCGTGTTCGGTTACAAGAATCCGCTTGCAGCGCCTCATTTGATGAAGGTGGTTATTGCTTCTGGTACCGGTACCCTTTTGAAGAAGGACAAACACAAGAATGATTTCATTATTGAACGTCTTGCCAAGATCACTGGACAACGTGCCGTCACCAAGCGTGCAAAGAAATCTATCGCGCAGTTCAAGCTCCGCCAAGGCGATCCTGTCGGTGTCATGGTGACTATCCGCGGTGCGCGCATGTACGGATTTTTGGATAAATATTTCAACGTTGCACTTCCTCGTACGAAAGATTTCCGTGGTGTTGATGCAAAGATTGTGGATAGTATGGGTAATGCAACAATCGCGGTCAAAGAACACACTATTTTCCCAGAAACAGCAGATGAAGAATTGAAAGATGTATTTGGTTTTGCAATGACAATCGTCACGAGCGCAAAAACAAAAGAAGAAGCAAAAATGTTTTTGGAACTCATCGGTATACCGTTTAAGAAATAACACAAGGTTCTAGTAACAAAAAAGATGAGCAGGCTCTGCCTGCTCATCTTTTTTGTTATCCCCTTGTCATTCCATATCGGAGGGGTATAATTGAGGCATTATGGAAAATAAAAATATTTTATGGATAGTATTAGTTTTAATAGTGGGATTTATTGGCGGGTATATGATTTTAGTTGCACCAGGTCAATCAGATAATCAGAGTGCTTTAGTTTTAACAACGCAAAATAATACAAGCAGTCCGGCTCCTACGTGTAGTGCTAGTAATATAAAAGTTTATCCAATTCTCCCGAATGATCATTATTCGAGCAATGTAACTTCTACTACCTACAATATAAATGTTGCTAATTTTTTAGTTGTTAATAATACAGATTGTAATTTAAAGTTGAACCAATTAGCTCTTATGAATCTTTCTGTGAACAATAATACCAATTTTACTACGGGATCCTTTGGTTACTACCCACCAGGATTAACCAATCCTACCACTTCCCAGTCTCTCTCCGGTTTATCTTCTGTTAATGGAAAATATATTATAAATCTTGGGGCCAACTATATTATCAATGCCCATGCTAAGGCGTCGTTCAGTCTTTCAGCTAATTCAATGCAAAAAAGTTTTACCTCACTTATTCCTGAAGAAGTACTTTTATCTGCAGAACAATTTAGTTTTACTGATACGTCTTCCGGGGCGAGCTATATTGTTTCTGGGGCTCCAAGACTTGTGAGGGAGTTTTTTGTTAATTAGCAAGGACGCGAAATAATTAATCACACAAAATCCCCGAGAGGGGATTTTGTTTTGAGGTGACAAGAAGCTTTGTTATACTTCTCCCAATGCTATCTCACGCAATATCATATTTCTGGTTCGTACAAGCTATTGGCGCTGTGTCGCTTGTGTTTATTTGTTTGGCATTCATAAGCAAAACGCGATCGAAAATGCTTGTCCGACAAGCTATCGGCAATGCAATTTTGATTACGCATTTTATTTTACTTGGTGCATATGCTGGAGGACTTTCAAATACAGTAGCTATTGTTCGCAACCTTGTCTTTAATCAAAAAGAAAAACACGCGTGGGCAGCGCATAAGTGGTGGCTCTATTTCTTTATCGCGCTTGCAGTTGGGTCCGTGCTTATTTCGTGGCGAGGGTGGGTTAGCCTCTTGCCTGCGATCGGTGTTTCCATTGGTGCCATAGGTATGTGGAGCAACACTCCGGCAAAAATGCGGTTTTATATGTTGCTGACGGGGATCCCGTGGATTCCCTACACAATCATTGTCCACTCGTATTCTGGTCTTATTGCGCAGCTTGTCTCGCTTAGTTTTATTGTATATGGCATGATCCGTTTTGACAGAGCAAAAAGCAAAGGTGCTATACTATAAGTACTACTCCTAACTTAAACTTTTATGCAATCAAAATCAGGACTTATTATTGTAGGAATTATTGTCCTTGCTATCGCGGGTTATTTCATTTGGAAAAACGGTGGCAATCGCAAGGCTGGCCAAGCGGGGCAGGTCTATGACAACACCGCACAATCTGGTTCAAGTTCGAACCCGACAGGTACGACAACTGGTGCTGGCGGTATGATCGTTGCGCCGACCTATACAGGGGATACAACACTCCCTGACTATTATTACGATACTTCAGGCAAATAAACCGACAACAACGACAAGACTTGCCAATTGAGACGGCTTCTGCTACACTAGCGGAAGCCTTTTCATTTTGAGTAATCCGCTTTTCTCCTTTAGGTGCTTATGGCAATTAAAGAAAAAAAGTGAGATATTCTCAAGAAACAACAAGGCATATTTTCCTCTATGGCAAAAACATCAACCGTCGTCCGATCACAAAAGCCTCCTAAATTCTCTACTCGAGCAAAAAATCGATGTTTTCGATGTGGTCGCGGTCGAGGATTTATGCGCGATTTCGGTATCTGCCGCATTTGCTTCCGTGAACTCGCGAACGAAGGTATGATTCCGGGTATCCGCAAATCGAGCTGGTAGGACGAGTTATCAAGTTATAAAGTTGAATGTTATAAAGAAAACAAATAACGCAACAAACTTGATACATCTTAGACTTTATAACTTTATGAACTTGATAAACTTTTAACTTAAACCAATGTATCCTCTCTCAGACATGTTAATCAAAATAAAGAACGCTAGTATCGCAACTCATGCGAGTGTTACCGTTCCTGCGTCAAAAATGAAAGCAGCAGTGCTTGCATGTCTTAAAAAAGAAGGCTTCGTTGGTGGTATTACAGAAAAGTCAGTCAAAGGGCATCCTGTGCTTGAAGTGGTGCTTGCATACAATGCAGACGGTACCCCAAAAGTATCTTCTGTTACGTGTATTTCAAAACCATCACGACGTATGTACATGGGCGTTAAAGAAATTCGCTTGGTGAAAAACGGTATGGGACTTGCTGTCCTTTCAACACCAAAGGGAATCCTTTCAGGACGAGAGGCTCGCAAAGAGCAGGTCGGCGGTGAAATTTTATGCAATATCTGGTAATCACATTTATATGTCACGTATAGGAAAACAACAACTCATCATTCCCGCAGGTACAACCGCAACACTGAACAACGGTCTTCTTACTGTTGTCGGTCCGAAAGGCACGCTCACTCGCAATTTTAATGACACCATCACTATTACGATTGCAGACAACATGATTACCTTTCTTCCAAAAGAAGAAAATCCACAATCACTTGCACTTTGGGGTACCTACGCATCACATGTCAAAAACATGTTGGATGGCGTGAACACACCATATGTCAAAAAACTTATTCTTGAAGGAGTCGGCTTTAAAAGTGAAGTCAAAGGCACAAACCTTGATCTCGCACTTGGCTTTTCTCACCCGGTGAGTATTCCAGTTCCAGAAGGATTGACCGTTACCGCAGAAAAAAATAACATCACGGTTACGGGTATCGACAAAGAAGTCGTGGGTAGCTTTACGGCAATGGTACGCGCACTCAAAAAGCCAGAACCATACAAAGGTAAAGGATTCCGCTACGACACTGAAGTTATCAGACGCAAGCAAGGTAAGAAAGCAGCATAAAAAAGTAGCAAGCTACAAGTAGCAGGTAGCAAGTAAACACAAACAACAAACACATGACAACACAAAAAGAAAAACGAATACGATTAAAGGCAAAGATCCGATCAAAGATTTCGGGTACTTCAGAGCGCCCACGTTTTTCTGTATTCCGTTCAAACAAATTTATCTACGCGCAATTAATCGATGATACGACAGGCACCACTATCCTCGCGGCTTCTGATGCAAAAGCAAAGAAGGGGACCAAGCGTGAACGCGCAGAACAAGTTGGCGCAGAACTTGCAAAGAAAGCGCAAGAGAAAAAAATCACGACTGTTGTCTTTGACCGTAACGGTTTCAAATACACAGGTCGCATCCAAGTATTAGCAGATGCTGCACGAGCTGCAGGACTTACATTTTAATTACTACACATATGCCAGCACCAACAGGACAATCAAATAAACCTTTCACTCCTCGAGCAGGCGGTGCTCCTATGCGCACGCGTACTGGCCCAGGTGGTTCTTCTCGTGGTCCTGGCGGTGCAGGAGGAGACCGACGTGGTGGTGGACGACGTCCAGCATTTGACCGTCCAAAGCCTGAATACGATCAGAAAATCCTCGGTATCCGACGCGTTACTCGCGTGGTTGCCGGCGGACGACGTATGAGTTTTGCGGTAGCGCTTGTTATTGGTGATCGCAAAGGTGTTGTTGGGGTAGGCACCGGTAAAGCTACCGATACATCACTCGCAATTGCAAAAGCACAAAAAGCTGCAAAGAAAAATTTGATTGTTATCAAACTCACGAAAGGAAATTCTATTCCGCACGATGTTGCAGGAAAATTCTCAAGTTCGCAGGTCATGCTTATGCCAAACCGTGGTCGCGGTATGATCGCAGGTTCTGCTATTCGCGATATTCTTATTCTCGCTGGCGTCAAAGATGTCAGTGCGAAAGTACAAACAGGAAGTAAGAACAAACTCAACATTGCTCGCGCATGTATGGTAGCCCTTGAACGCGTTAGTTCTCCTCGCATTATTCGCGCAGAAGAACCTAAAGCGCCAGCTGCACCAGTTGTTACCCTTAAAGATGCTGAAGAAGCAAAATAATGTTATGCAAATCCACAACGTTACAAGAAAAACAAAATTAAAGACACAAGCGCAAGTTGGTCGCGGTGGTAAACGTGGTAAGACATCAGGTCGCGGTACCAAAGGTCAAAAAGCTCGCTCAGGTCACAAGATCCGACCGGCATTTCGAGATATCATCAAGAAAATTCCTAAGCTTCGCGGTCGTGGTAAGAACAAAAACGTTTCTTCAAGTCCAAAACCTAGTGTTATTTCTGTGGGACGTATTGCCGCAGTCTTCACCAAAGCTGGCACTATTGTTACGTCACGATCACTTGTTGAAGCAAAACTCATTCGTCCTCTCTCGGGTAAGAATCCAAAAGTGACTGTCGTTAGTGATGGCGATATCAATGTTGCGCTCGTATTTGAAAATGTCCGCGTAACTGCAGGAGCTAAAGCAAAGATCGAAGCTGCGGGAGGAACGATTAAGTAGCAAGGGGCTAGTAGCATGTAGCAAGGAGAACAAATAAAACAAAAATCAGCCATGCAAACTTTTTTTCAAAAACTTAAACTCATCTTTTCAGACAAAAGTCTCCGACGCCGACTTCTTTTTGTCATCGGTGCGCTTGTCGTATTCCGTTTGATGGCAGCGATTCCAATTCCTGGCATCGATACACTCCGTCTCACCCAATTTTTGAGTTCAAACCAATTCTTTGGTGTGTTAAACATTTTCTCTGGTGGTGGTCTTTCAAATCTTTCAATCATTATGCTCGGCGTTGGTCCGTACATCACGGCATCTATCATCATGCAACTTTTGACTGTCATGGTGCCTCGTTTGAAGCGATTGTATTCTGAAGAAGGGGAACAAGGTCGCAAGAAATTTGCACAATATTCTCGTATCATCACCGTACCTCTCGCTATCGTCCAAGGATTCGCATTACTCTCAGTACTGCAAAGTCAGGGCATTTTACTTGCAAACGGCATTTTTGGACAAGCGCTCAATGTCATTATCGCGGTAGCGGGCGCGCTATTCCTTATGTGGATTGGTGAACTTGTTACTGAATTTGGTATTGGTAACGGTGTTTCTATTCTTATTTTCGCAGGTATCGTTGCGGCATTGCCAGGCAATATCAACCAAGCACTCTTTACCTTTGATCAATCACAAATTCCACTCTACATTCTCTTTGCGGTTGTTGGACTCCTCGTTATTTTTGGTGTCGTCTTTATCGGTGAAGCAGAACGTGCAATTCCGGTGACGCACGCAAAACAAGTACGTGGTATGCGTGTGATGGGAAGTGGTGGGTCATACATTCCGATGCGTATCAACCAAGCGGGTGTTATCCCAATCATCTTCGCACTTTCTATTCTTTTATTTCCTCAACTTATCGGTAATGTACTGACTAATTTTGATGGTGCGATATGGCAAAAAATTTCTGCGGTACTTCTTTCTTTCAAACAAACATCGGTACTCTACGCAGTCCTTTATTTTGCATTCGTTTTCGTCTTCACGTACTTCTATACCGCAGTTACGTTTGACCCAAGTGCAATGTCAAAAAATCTCCAAAAGAGTGGCGCATTTATTCCCGGTATTCGCCCAGGTGAAGCGACAGAGGCATATCTTTCTCATATCGCAACTCGTGTTACATTCCTCGGCGCATTGTTTCTTGGTTTTATCGCCATCATGCCGCTTGTGATGCAACACATTACCGGTATTACCTCTCTCGCGCTCGGTGGTACCGCACTCCTCATCGTTGTCTCTGTTGTCCTTGATTTGATCAAGAAGGTTGATGCGCAGATTTCGATGCGCGAGTACTAGGGTTTTCTTCCGCCCAGAGTCCTTTCGCCGCGACGTTTCTAAAAAGAAACGCGCTCCCCTAAACACACATAACATAAACGCAGGATTTGGCTTCGCCAAATCCTGCGTTTATGTTAGGATTTGGCTATGGAAAACAAGCCACAAACATATATATTCATTGGCCAATCGGGTTGTGGCAAGGGCACACAGGCGAAGTTGCTCGAGGAATGGATTAAAAAAAATGATACCGAAAAACGGGAAGTATTTCATCTGGAAACTGGTGCAAAATTTCGGGAATTTTTTACGACAGACAGTTTTACCAGTAAACGTGCAGCAGTTCTTGGTGCAACCGGTGCGCGCCAGCCAGATTTCTTAGCAATTCATATTTGGTCGCATGTACTTATCGAATCATATAATGGAGAACAACATTTATTGATTGATGGCACCCCTCGGTCACTTGCAGAGACGACTGCATTTGATTCAGCGATGAAATTTTATGACCGTGCGCGACCTACGGTTATTTTTATTAATGTGAGCAAGCAGTGGTCGGTCGATCGATTGACATCACGTGGCCGTGGTGATGATAAATCTCCGGAAGAAATTGAAAAACGTCTTGCATGGTTTACGAAAGATGTAATGCCTGCAGTTGAATGGTATCGAGCGCATCCGGAATACCATTTTGTTGAAGTAAATGGTGAACAAAGTATCGAGGAAGTGCACCAAGAATTAATTGGGAAGATTGAAGTGAAATAGATTTTTATTTTGTGTCATCCTGAACTTGATTCAGGATCCAGGCTAGATTTTTCCACCTGGATACCGGATCGCATTCGCGGACTCATTTGTCCGGTATGACAAAAAACAAATATGGCAATCATAATAAAAAACGAAAAAGAAATAGAACTCCTGCGCGAGGGTGGCAAACGCTTGGGCGAGATTGTCCGTATGGTCGCTAAAAAAGTGGCGCCAGGGGTGACAACTGCGGAACTCGATGCCTACACCCGCGAGCTCATTACACAAGAAGCAGGTGATACGCCTGCATTCCTCAATTACACCCCGTATGGGGCAAATTACCCCTATCCAGCGGCACTTATTACCTCAGTGAATAGCGAAGTTGTACACGGTATTCCGGGCGACTATGTCCTCAAACAGGGTGATATTATTTCGCTTGATTGTGGGCTTAAACACGCAGGATTGTTTACTGATCACGCAATCACTGTGCCTGTTGGCCCTATTTCAAAAGAGGTAACAGAATTACTTCGAGTCACAAGAGAAGCACTCTATCTCGGCATCGACCAAGCACGCGCAGGAAATTACACCGGCGATATTGGCTATGCAATTGAGCAGTATGTGAAGAAATTTGGGTACGGTATCGTTCGAGATTTATCCGGTCACGGCGTGGGTCGCGAAATTCATGAAGATCCGTACGTGCCGAACTATGGTAAAAAAGGGAAGGGAGAATTACTGAAAAAAGGGATGACGATTGCTATTGAACCCATGCTCAATGTAGGTAGAGGTGATGTGGTCACCTTGAAAGATGGCTATACAGTCAAAACAGCAGATAATAGTTTGTCCGCGCATTTTGAACATACGGTTTTAATAACCGATGGCGATCCTGAAATACTCACGGCATAATAAAATCCCTAAGCTTGAGCTTAGGAATTTTATTATGCCGCTTTTCGTTTAAATGAGGGAACGCCGTAAATAACAATGCTGGTGATTTCATTGGCAACATGAAGCGCTTCCTCCCAATCGGCGCGGTGAGCCTGCACAAGTTCTGGTGTCCATGTTTTCCCCAAAAGGTCATAAAGATGATCCACACGTGCATCAATCATGTTTATGATATCTTTATTTTCTCCTGTAATGACATTTACGTATTCAGAAGGAGGAAATCGTTCAAGATAGGTACGCATATGACGAGGAGTATTTTTATCAAATTTATTTGTTATTGTGATGAGAGCCTCCTCAAATGATTTTTTTTCTGTTTCATTATCTAAATCATAACCACCATCTTTTACATCATCAAAAACATGTTCAAGGAGAAACTCGAAATGACTTATTTCATTTAAATAATCACCACTCACATTTGATTCTCGGCCAATTGGTCCGGGAACTTCTTTTTTTATTTTGATTTCATGTGGTTTTTCAGTATATTTGTCATCCCTTAATGCATCAGGAAAATCGTTCTTAGTTAATTTTGCATGATCTAAGGTTTCACCCCCTGCCGATAAAATGTTTTCTCCCATTGATTCGTTCATGTTTTTTAGTATATCATGACCCTTTCTCCACATAAAATAGAGAGTTTAGACTGGTATACTCTTTGTATATGAATCCCAATGGCGTTGAATTGCCTAAATTTAAAACTCCTGAAGAAGAGCTTACCTATTTGCGTGCAAAAGTGACCGCACAAGAAAGTGGTGTTGCGGCGACTGGTATTGAAAAACCTCGTGAGGCAGTTGCGGAATCCTATGTCACCCAATATAAAGAACAAAAACAGACAACACCACAACCGGTTGCAGTCGTATTTCATGATGCCGAAAAACATGAACTCGCCCTCAAATTAAAACCAGAAGCACACGATACGAAGATGGAAGAATTGCTCGGTATTTTACTCGCCAAAGGTATTCGCGCAGCGCTTGATGTGGCAGAGGCGCTTCATGATCCACATGTCGACGACGATTTCCATCGTTTCTTGGTGCAATATCTCGCAACAGAGCACGGCATTCCGGGACTCAGAGACAAAGAGCCGTTGTTCAAAGTGCTTTCGATGACGTTGTTTGAAGTGACCCTTCCACCGCCAAAAGAAAATCCACAAGCCGCAGATTTTAAAAAATTATTGGGTGGGATGGAGCAATTTTATGCAAGCATGCTTTCGATTGCGTCTGATCCAAATAATAAAGAACACAATCACTACACGATTGAAATCGCACTTCCTGAGGGGAGCGATGAGGTGATTATCTATGCAGCAGTACCGACACGTTCTGCAGATTTATTTGAAAAGCAAGTGGTCTCATTTTATCAAGATGCAAAAGTGCGCCAAGTGCCAGATGATTACAATATTTTTTCACAGACTACTGTTGCGAGTGGTTCGTATGCGAAACTTGCTACGTATCCCGTGTATCCCATCAAGACACACGACACCATAGAATCTGATCCAATGAGTTCGATCCTCACGGTATTTTCAAAATTCAAAAAAAGCGGAGAAGGTGCATCGGTACAATTTTTGATTTCTCCTGCAGGAGATAGTTTTGTAAAAGATTTTACGCATACACTTTCAGAACTTAAAAAAGGAGAATCTATGAAAGCAATTGATCGTGCTTCTCATGCAGGATCTGCGTTTTTGGATGCAGCAGGTGCGTTTTTCAAAAGTACAGACAAGGACAAAGAAAAAGAAGTAAAACCAAATGACGATATTGCGCTTACGAATGTCACCGAGAAATTAAAAAGCACCATTGTGCAGACGGGTATCCGCATTATCGCTTCAGCTGGAGATCGTGCTCGTGCAGAAGCGATGCGCACAGAAATAGAATCGTCGTTCCAACAATTTTCAAATCCTACCGCGAACCATTTTGTCTTTGAATCCGTTGCCGAAAAATATAACGGTGAATTTTTGCGTGAATATTCCTATCGATTATTCTCCTCATTACCCGATATGCCACTCAATTTACATGAACTTGCGACCATTTTTCATTTCCCTGTCGGCGTGGGCAATCCGCAATTAAAAGAAGCAAAAGCGGGCATGGCGCCTGCACCGCTCAATATCGCAACGGATGGCATTTTACTCGGGTACAACAATTATCGAGATGTGTCGACGCCTATACATATGTCGCGCGAAGACCGTATGCGACACTTTTATATTATTGGTCAGACAGGAACCGGTAAGACGGCATTGCTCAAGAATATGATTAAGCAGGATATTGAAAACGGGGAAGGGTGCTGTTTTATTGATCCGCACGGCAACGATATTCAGGATATTTTGTCTTATATTCCAAAAGAACGCATGAACGACGTGATTTATTTTGATCCTGCGTACACACCACGACCGATGGGATTGAACATGCTCGAATACGATGTACGATTTCCTGAACAAAAATCCATGGTTATCGATATGCTCATGATGATTTTCGGGCAATTATTTGATTTGAAAACCTCTGGTGGACCGATGTTTGAACAATATTTTAAGAACAGCGCACTCCTTGTGATGGATCATCCGGAATCCGGCAATACACTCCTTGAAATTTCTCGCGTGCTTACGGATAAAACATTTCGCGAAATGAAGTTAGGTTTTTGTAAGAATCCTATCATCAAGCAATTCTGGGCTGCGGCAGAAAAGACAACCGGCGAATCAGGACTCCAAAATATGGTGGGCTATATCACCAGTAAATTTGATAATTTTATTTCGAATGAATTTATGCGACCCGTCGTGCTCCAAGAACGCTCGGTATTCAACTTCCGCGACATCATGGACAATAAGAAAATCTTGCTTGTGAATTTGTCCAAAGGACGACTTGGAGAATTGAATGCAAATTTGATCGGTATGCTCATCGTCATGAAATTCCAAATGGCAGCACTGTCTCGTGTGGATTCATATGGAAAAACACTTGCAGATTTTTATCTCTATATCGATGAATTCCAAAATGTGACGACGCCAGCGATTGCGTCCATTTTATCTGAAGCTCGCAAATACCGTTTGAGTTTGAACATTGCGCATCAATATATCGGCCAATTGCCGGAAGATATTAAAAATGCCGTCTTTGGCAACGTGGGTTCGATGGCAATATTCCGTGTCAGTCCCGAAGATGCAACGGTTCTTGAACCAAAATTCTTGCCGACATTTACTGCGCAAGATATTACGCGACTTGATAATTTGAATGCGTATATGCAGATGATTATCAATGGTGCCCCTGCACCACGGCCGTTCAATATTGTGTTGCCACCATTTCCCGTGGGGAATAGTGCTGTGGTGGATGAACTCAAACAACTCTCGTATCTTACCTATGGCCGTCCACGTGAAGAAGTGGAAGCAGAAGTGTTGGCAAAATTCCAAGCGGGACAAAAAGGATAATTTTGAAAAAAGAGGTTTTTCTGCTATGCTCTCTCGGTATGGAAAATAACACACACCCTAAAAAAGAGCAGGCGTTTGTCATGGTAAAACCAGACGGTGTCCAGCGCAGTTTGATTGGCGATATTATCAAGCGTTTTGAGCGAACTGGTTTGAAATTAGTTGCCCTCAAAATGATGCTTCCGACTGAAGCACAATGTCTTACTCATTACAATAAAGATGATGCATGGTTTTTGCGCAAAGGAAACGGTATTATTGAAAATCGTAAAAAAATGGGCGCGCCAATCGAAAAAGAACCGATTGAATACGGCAAAGATATTATTACGACAATCGTAAAATATATGACGTGTGGTCCTGCAGTAGCAATGATTTGGGAAGGGAACAGCGCTGTTGGGGTGATTAAGAAAATTGTTGGCGGGACAGAACCATCAACCTCTGATGTTGGCACTATTCGCGGTGATTATACTATTGATTCATATACACTTTGTGATTTTGATGGATCTCGCGCAATGCGGAATTTAATTCACTGCACCGATGTACCAGAAGAATCAGCTCGTGAAATTGCGATCTGGTTCCGTCCTGAAGAAATTGTTTCGTATCGATTGATTGGGGAGACAATGTTATATGATGTAAATTTGGATGGCATACTTGAATAAGTTATAAAGTTAAAAGTTCGTCAAGTTATAAAGAGAGAAGCAAATTTCGCAACCTACGGTTGCGAAATTTGCTTTATCGGGAGTGTTGCTTTATAACTTTCAACTTGAAAACTTTATAACTTTTAGTTTTTTTGTCTAGACTTGTGTGACATTTTAGAGAAGCGTATACTCTAGGTAGGGTTATTTTTGTTATAAGTATCTAGAACATCTTTTTTATGGGACCGCTTTTGTTTTTGTACGCTCGCGTTGTTTTTAAAGACGACTACTGCGCACGAAACGAGCAACCCACGTAGCACATTGTGGCTACGATACTTATTGCAAGATAATCCTAAAAAGTACCCGCCTATGTTTTTGACATTGTCGAAAATGTTGGCGGGTATTTTTTACTTTTTTACAAATTTGCATAGCAATTAGCAAGAATGTACACTCATAAGATGCACACACGACGAACAGCACTCCCTATACTCATGGTCCTCGGCATCTTTTTTCTCTGGATTGCTAATACGCTTGCGATGAAATATTCGTGGTATATCATTATTCCTTGGTTTGATATGCCGATGCACTACTTAGGTGGCATATGGGCAGGAATGTTGTCACTTTTTTTTATAATTACCTATGTGTTACCACGATATCCTACTTGTTCCAATACACAACGGGTGTTGTTGGTTATAGGATGTGTACTTGCTATCGGTATTGGCTGGGAAGTATTTGAATTTATTCTCGGTAAGGTTACTTATATTGATTTTGGAGATGTTGCAGACACTATAAGTGATCTTGCGCTCGATACTATCGGAGGTATAACCGCACTTGCTGTTTTTCACGGACTACTCTTCCACAGTTCGGAACGTCCAAAACAGGAGCTTGTGTAGTATACCCCCACACCAGACTTTTTAAAAAGTTGGTGTGGGGGTATAATTAAAAGATGCAAGCATCTCGAACACTTAAACTTACTTTTTGTGGCGGTACCGGCTCTGTTACAGGAGCGAATTTTTTATTGGAAAGTGATACCCAGAAATTTGTTATCGATTGCGGATTGACGCAAAGCACCAAGCTTGCCGATGAAGCAAACTGGGAACCGTTTCTTTTTGATGCAACAACCATTGATATTTTATTTATTACACACGCGCACATCGATCACATCGGTCGCATTCCAAAACTTATCAATGACGGTTTCAAGGGACGAATTATTTCTACGACGGAAACCAAAGATCTCATCGAACCAATGCTTCGCGATACCATCGGTATTCTTTCTCGCGATCACGAACATGGCCTCGATAAAATTTACACCGAAGAAAATTTAAAAAAGGCGCTTGCGCTTTGGGAAGGAATCGACTACCACCAAGAACTCAACATTGAAGGTGGCTTCCGCGTATCCTTCAAAGATGCGGGTCATATTCTTGGTTCTGGTATGTTGCACATTGTGTACAATCAAAAAGTGATTGTCTTTACGGGCGATTTGGGCAACTCTCCTGCACCGCTCTTGCGCGATACAGAAGCACTCGTGAATGTTGATTATTTGGTTATGGAATCCGTGTATGGCGACCGCAATCATGAAGACCGAAGCGAACGTCGAAAGAAATTTGAAGGATTTATTGAAGACAATTACAAACGTGGTGGCGTGCTCATGATCCCGACATTCTCCCTTGATCGCACCCAAGAAATGCTATTTGAATTAAATGACCTCGTTGAAAATAAGCGCATTCCCGAAATGCCGATCTATCTTGATTCACCACTTGCGATCAAACTCACTGCGGTCTATAAAAAACACATGAATGTATTCAATGAGACGGCACAAAAAGTGTTATCGCATGATGATATTTTTACGTTTCCTGGACTTAAGATCACCCTTTTGACCGAAGAATCAAAAGAAATCTTGCGCGCACCAAATCCTAAAATTGTCATTGCCGGTTCCGGTATGAGTAATGGCGGGCGTATTATTCATCATGAATTAAATTATCTGCCTGATCCAAAAAATACACTTCTCTTGATGGGGTATCAATCACTTGGCACGCTTGGGAGAAAAATAGAAGATGGCGCGAAGAGTATTCATATCATGGGTGAAGACGTCCAAGTGCGCGCGCAAGTTGCAAAAATTAGTGGTTATTCCGGCCACAAAGATTCTGATGGATTGGTAAATTTTGTCGAAACAATTGCGAGCTCGGTGAAGAAAATTTTTGTGGTAATGGGTGAGCCGAAGTCATCACTCTTTCTCGTCCAGCGCATTCGCGACAATTTAGCGCTTGATGCGGTCGCGCCAAGCCAAGGTGAATCTGTCGTTCTTGATTTTTAATGATAAGATAAAAACATGCCCGAATATCTTTGTTACAACGGCCCGATAGGTAATGGCGACAAGCACAATCATTTAAAAGTGAAGGTGGGTGTTTCTGGTGCGCTTGATTCCGTGAAATGCGGCACGCAAGCGCTCGATGTAGCCAAAGAAGTTGGCCGCGAAATTATCCGCCAAGGTGGTATCTTGGTAACCGAAGCAACAACAGGTTTTCCGCTCTGGGCTGCGATGGGTGCAAAAGAAGAAAAGGGTGTGACATTCGGTATTTCTCCAGCAGCAAATGAACAAGAACACGTCACCGCATACAGATTGCCGCTCGATTATCTCGACTTGATTGTCTACACCGGTTTTGGCTATTCCGGCGCTGATTTATTATTCACGCGATCTTGTGATGCTATTATCATCGGTTGTGGCGAAGTGCGCTCTATTGCCGAATTCGCGGTTGCACTCGAAGAAGGACGACCGGTGGGTGTGCTCGAAGGTTCATGGGAGACCGATGAAGCGATTCGCTCCGTGCTCGCTACTGGTCGTGCCATGCCCCAAAATGTCATTTTTGATACTGATCCAAAACGCCTTGTTACCAAAATTCTGCAAGCAGTTGCTGCCCGAAAAGTTGCGGAATTCAAATTAACGAAGAAATAATATATGGAACAAGAGCCGACAATAATAAAAGAAATTGGCGGCTATTTGTCTGTGGATGAGCATGGCTTTATTGTCAAAGTTGCCTCTCCAGAAAAATTTCAAGAAACATGGAAGCCTGTAATCGAGGAAATAAAAAAAGTGTATCTTGAAAACTTTGGCGAAAAAATTCACAGTATTTATATACGCGGGTCAGTAGCAAAAGGGGAAGCGGTTGAGGGAATTTCTGATGTAGATTCGTTTGCTGTAGTTAGAAATAAAGAAGACGAAGTCGATGAGAGTATTTTAGAGGGGCTTGAAACGCAGATTGAAAATAAATTTCCTTTTGTTCAAGGTGCCGAAATGGGAGTAATTTCTCTTGGAAGGCTGGATAACAGAAGTTCATTTAAAATGATGATTAAAACTCAAGCTGTCTGTATTTATGGAGAAGATCTTTCAAATGAGATAGCCCCTTACAAAATAGACAAAGGACTTTTCATTCATAGTCATAATTTAGAAAAAAGCATTACATCAACCATTAAAGGGTTAGAAGAGATGCAAGACAAAAGTGAAATAGAAGAGAAGTGTCGCTGGATAATGAAAAATATCTTACGAAGCGGTTGTGAAATAGTTATTACTCGTTCACAAAAGTATACCCGTGACCTCTATCCTTGTTATAAGGTGTTTGCCGAATATTACCCAGAACATGAAGCAGAAATGAAAGAAGTCCTTACTCTTGCCATTAGTCCTACAGAAGACAAAGAGAAAATTGTAGAAGTCTTGGAGAGATTTGGTTCGTGGATGATTGAGGAATCTAAATTGCAGAATAAATAAAAAGAAAATCCCTCATGATGAGGGATTTTCTTTTTATTTTGCTTCAGCGATGATTTTTGCGAAAACCGTAGGATGCTTTTCAGCGAGGATAGCGAGGATTTTTCGATCAAGTGCAATTCCTTTTTTCTTAAGGCCACCCATGAACTTACTGTAAGAGAGACCTGCAGAACGGCTGCCTGCGTTGATCTTCACTTGGTTGATACGGCGTCGTTCGCTCTTCTTGTCCTTGCGGTGCATGAATGCGTACTTACCTGCGTGTACCAAAGCTTCCTTTGCTTGCGCTTCTTTCGTGCTTCGTCCAAAACGGAAACCCTTAGTTCGAGCAAGGATATTCTTACGGCGCTTTAATTTAATTGTTCCTCGTTTTACGCGTGGCATGGTTTTGTAAGTTAAAAGTTTGTAATGTTATAAAGTTTTTAAAGTGAGTGTTTTATAGTTTTTCTTTATAACTTTTCACTTTATAAACTTGATGACTTTAATTGTAGGGGATTGCTCGGCTGCGGAATTTTACCGGGATTTCTAATTGACGTGACTTACGACCGTTCAATTGCGTAACACGAGATTGCTTTGCATTGAAATGGTTAAAACCAGGCTTGCGGACAAGTTGCTTGCCGTTTTTGGTGATCCGTATTCGCTTGGTGAGGGATTTGTTGGTCTTCATAGAAGTAGGGAAAGCATACCAGAAAGGCTTGAGAAAATCAAGCCTTTTACTGAGGAGGACTTTAAACTGCAGGCTTTGGTTCTTGTACTTGCGCCTTACCTCGTTCTATCGTCATAATAAAGCCCTTGAGGCCCTTTTTGATAGGGTCGGCAATCTTAAAATCTTCAGTGATGAGATGAAGAATGCGGTCCAAACGGCCTTTCAAGAAGGTCTCATCTAGGTATTTGGAACGGCCAGAGAGATAGAGCTCAATCTTGATACGGTGACCTTCCTTGAGCCATTTTGAGGCAGTTTTCGCCTTTAAGAGGAGGTCATGGTCGCCGGTACCGACTTTGATTTGGATTGCTTTGGTTTCTGTTGCTTTTGCGCCAGCCTTAGCTTTTTTTTGTTTCTTACTCTGTTCGTATTGATATTTTCCTTGCTCCATTATCTTTGCAACGGGAGGCATAGCGTTCGGAGAAATTTCAATAAGGTCGAGACCACGCTCTTTTGCGAGGTTCATTGCTTCACTGAAGCTAAGGACACCGAGCGGTGTGCCTTCTGCATCGAGCACACGAAGCTCTGTTGCGCGTATTTGGTTGTTGATTCGTTCTCGCACTAGTATATGTGTATGATTAGGTCTGTAAGAGAATAATAGCTAAAATAGCTCCACACGTCAATATTATTTTTTTGCAGTGCCAATGAAAAACACGGATATTTTCTTGCTAGAAAATTCCTAAACTCGCGCCGTCGCGCTCCGTTATATTTTTCATGGGCACTCCGGGATATTTTTTCGTACATAAAAAAATGACAAAAAACAATTAGCAAGTTAGATTATCAACTATGATCCACCAGCTATACAAACAATTAGGAGAGACGCCACTTATGGTGATTGACCGCCTCCGCAAGGAAGGGGTTTTGACGGCGGATGAGCCCGCGACTTACGCTGGCCGGCTTGATCCAATGGCGGAAGGACTGCTGATTATGCTTTCAGGTGAGGACAGATTTAAAAAAGAGGCATGGAATGGACTTCCTAAAACATATAGAGCTGTGTGTTTGTTTGGTGTTTCGACAGATAGTGGGGATTTGTTGGGAATACCGAAAAATATCCAAAACGCACTTCCTATTCGTGAACAATTGCAAGAAAAAATAAAATCCTCTGTTGGTACGTTTGTGCAATCGTACCATTCGTTCTCTTCAAAACCAGTAGATGGTAAACCGCTGTTTGCATATGCACTCGACGGGGAAGAGCCGTCACACATACCTGAACATGAGGTGACTATGTTTTCTTGTATACTTGGCAACACAGAGAACAAACAACTGCACGAAATCTTGCCGGATATTTTGAAACGAATTACAACTGCGCCTGAAGGATTTCGAAATGAATTAATTAAAAATGCGTGGCAAAAAATACAGGACAAAGAAATTATACTTGCCGAACTTACCCTTACCGTCTCGAGCGGATTTTATGTCCGGGTATTTGTGGAAGATTTGGCAAAAAATGTTGGATCATCTGCGTGTTTATTTTCGCTTATTCGTGAGTCGGTAGGGGAATATAGTATAGAAAAAGGCGACTCGTGATGAGTCGCCTTTCGGGTTCTTTCTTTTTTGTTTGGGGTTTTAGACTTTCTCTGTTTTTTTTGACCTCTTTTTCTGTACTGGTTTCAGTGTCGATTCTCTTAAAAAATCGATAATAGCGGTTGCTTCTTCTTCGGAACATACTCCTTGTTGAGCTGTTTCATATTCATTAATGATGTCCCAACGAATTTTTTTTTGCCTATCATGTTCCGGTAAAAGAGGAGTAAGATAGCTAATTAAGGAAGTAGCGAACAAATCTTGTAAGCGAAGACCTTTTTTTTGATCTTGTGGTGGGCAAATAAATATTATTTCAGTCTCACCTTCTTCACACAAGACAGCGACAAGACGCTTGTTGCCGAATATTAATATTCCTGCACGATTTACTTTTCCTACTGCATGATGTCCATGCAAAATACAAATAGAGAGATTTACTGCATGGGCTGCTTTTTTGATCTCTTTTACGATTTTATTAACAGCAACGATGAGTGCCTCCATTGGGCTTGGGTTTTTGTGGTCTTTTTTTTCGTTTTGCATAGAACAATTGGGTTTCGTGACATTCTACGCTCTTTTTCAGAAAAGGCAAGCCCTCTCGCAAACAAAGAAAAAACGCCTCTTGCGAGACGTTTTTTCTTTGTTTGCGAGTATTATACGCGTTGTACGTTTACTGCATTCATGCCCTTTGGAGATTCTTCTGTTTCAAAAGAAACTGCATCACCTTCGCGGAGATCGTTGAACGATACGCCGACGAGTGAATTAGTGTGGAAGAAAAGATCCTTTGCAAGACCTTCTGCCGTAATGAAACCGAATCCTTTGTCAGTGAGCTTTTTGATACTTCCTGTCATATGATTGATTGGATACTACTAATATAGAAAAATAAGTTGCTTAAACATCGACTTTATTGAACACCCTATTACTCAGTAAGGATATCATATCTAGCTTATTTTGTCAATACGTAATTGTATATAACAAACCACCCGTATGACATAAGGGTGGTTTAGGAAAAGAAATTTTGTATTTTCTTTGTATTGGCACGAATTTGTGCAGGAGAAAATAGTCGGATTTTCCATTGCGGTCTGCTATCTTCCCAAAGAAGAGCAATGCATTCCACATAAGTTGGCCATACATACACAATAATGCTTCTTCCTGAAAAGATTGACTCAATCTTAAATGCAGAAAATTTTTCTGTTTTGTAGTTACCAAAACAAAGTTCGGTTGTTACAAGATTATGATCGGTTCGTACTCTTCCGTATGTATTAAACATACTGATACGGATTATTTCTTCGAATACCGATAAACCTCGTAAAAAGAGCTTTTTGTCAGGTTTAATTTGAGTAAAGTTTTCCATGTGCAATTATTTTTGCTAAGTATGGCAGAAAAAGAGGGAATATTAAAATCCACCAAATATTTGGTGGATTTTAATATTGTGGAACTGGTGGAAGTTGAATCCACGTGCAAGAAAGTGAGATGGACGAATCTACATGTGTAGCATTACTTGTTTATTCTCTATCCGTAAGTAATGCGAAGTAATAGAGAAGTATCTTGTGTAATTGTTAGATATCTACACCAAGACAGAGTAGATACTTAAGCCTGATGATATTATGCCCGCGCACACTATCAGACATGATGTGCGAAGACATTCGCAGTAACGGTTACGCTAGTGCGAAGTTGAAACCAAACGCACTTGCGTACGGTGATTTCAAAGATGCAGATTTTGCATTTAGGTTTTCTACGACGGTTTACGAGAGTACGTAGGTGCTCGACATGCATGAACAAATCAGGAATCCTTGTCGATGCCTGGCAGTCCCATTATTACCTTTTCAAGGTTCGGCGAATTTCTCGGTCGGTTTCGCGCTTTTTTATACTTTCGCGCTTGTCGGCTTTTTTCTTTCCGCGAGCGATTGCGAGTTCAACTTTGATTTTCGTACCTTTATTATACAATGATACTGGTATTAAAGTCAAACCTTTGGTGTGGAGAGAGGATTCCATTTTTGTAATTTGAGAAGTACGAGCAAGAAGTCTGCGGGTACGCGCAGGATCATAGGATTCATCAGTATTTTTCGGCTGGTACGGAGGTATATGTAGCCCGACAACGTATAACTCGCCACCCCGAATGAGTGCTCGTGCGCCATCAAGTGTGGTGCTGCCTTTGCGGACTGATTTTACTTCCATACCCAAAAGCTCGATACCGCATTCAAGTGTTTCGAGGATTTCGTAGTCAAAGTGTGCTTTTTTATTGGACGCGAGTGACATGGAGAGATTGTAGCATAAGGTGTTTCTTGAAAATACTATCTCACGATACTGCTTTCCAAAAATGGAACAGACGGGTATACTACGCGAATGGAAACTAATAATATGCAGAAAAAAGAAAAAGGAAAAAAACACAAAAAGCCAAAGATTATCAACTACATCATTTCTATTATTTTTGTATTTGCGACACTTTCGTTACTATATGGTGGCATATCAGACAAGACAAAATCCGGAGTAGAAATTTCACTTTCTGATTTGGCGTCTGCGGTAGAAAAAGGGGAAGTGAAAGCGATCATTGTAAATGGTGATACGCTCACGATTACTCGAGCAGATGATACCGTACAGAAAAGTAAAAAAGAATCTGATGCGTCTATTACCGAAACTCTTGGACGATACGGCGTGACACCGGAGCAATTGGGCAAGGTTGCACTTAACGTCAAAGGACAAAGTGGTATTGGATTTTGGTTGCTTACTATTTTACAAATATTAGGTCCTATCGGTATCGTTATTTTCTTTTTCTGGTTTATGTCACGACAAGCAAAAGGCGCAGGCATGCAAGCATTTTCTTTTGGACAATCAAAAGCACGCATTACGGATCCGAATGATAAGAATCGTGTGACATTCAAAGATGTCGCTGGTGCAAAAGAAGCAAAAGAAGAACTTTTAGAAATTGTGGATTTTCTTCGTAATCCGAAAAAATTCTTGGATATTGGTGCGCGTATTCCGAAAGGAGTATTACTCACTGGTGCGCCAGGTACTGGAAAAACATTGCTCGCGCGTGCGGTTGCTGGCGAAGCAGGTGTGCCGTTCTTTCATCTCTCGGGTTCTGAATTCGTAGAAATGTTTGTGGGTGTTGGCGCATCGCGTGTGCGAGATTTATTTGCGATGGCAAAACGAGCAGCGCCAGCAATTGTGTTTATTGATGAAATCGATGCAGTTGGTCGTGTGCGTGGTACAGGGGTTGGTGGGGGGAATGATGAACGCGAACAAACCTTGAACCAAATTTTGGTGGAGATGGACGGCTTTGAACCAAATGAAAAAGTGATTGTGATGGCGGCGACAAACCGTAGTGATGTACTTGATCCTGCGCTCCTTCGCCCAGGTCGTTTTGATCGACGGGTGATACTTGATCTCCCTGATCGTGCAGATCGTGAAGCAATTTTGAAAATCCACGCGATTAAGAAACCATTTGCAGAAGACGTAAATCTTGTGGTGATTGCAGAGCGTACGCCGGGATTTTCTGGTGCAGACCTTTATTCACTCATGAACGAAGCAGCGATATTGGCTGCGCGTGAAAATCGCAAAAAAGTATCTCAATTTGACCTTGTTCGTTCTATCGAAAAAGTAATTATGGGACCAGAACGTAAAAGTCATTTGATGAGCAAGCATGAAAAAGAAATCACTGCATATCACGAAGCAGGTCATGCGATTGTTGCGAGTGTCTTACCAAATGCTGATCCGGTGCACAAAGTATCTATCGTTGCTCGTGGACGAACAGGGGGCTACACGATGAAAATTCCACTTGAAGATAGAAAATTGCAAAGTAAAAAAGAATTTTTGGATGATATTGCAATGGCGCTCGGCGGGTATGTTACCGAACAAATGGTGTTTGGTGATATTACCACTGGCCCTTCAAATGATTTACAGACCGCGACAAATCTTGCGCGTGCGATGGTAACAAGGTGGGGTATGAGCGATACGATCGGGCCAATTGCGCTTGAGAGCGATGGTGGCCGTACGATGTTTGGCCAAGGGGTGAATGACAAAGAGTATTCACAGGCAATGTCTGCAACTATTGATGCTGAAGTGAAGAAAATTATGGATGGTGCATTTACGAAAGCAAAAGAAACATTGACGACGCACCGCACCGCGCTTGATGCGGTAGCAAAGAAATTGATTGATGTAGAAACATTAGAACAACAAGCATACAACGAGCTCATCACTGCGCACGGTATTGTACCGAAGAAAAAAGACGAGAAAGCAACGCTTGATATCGTTGGATAAACTATTTATACTGAGTATATGAAAAAAACAATCAACAAAATTATAGAACACCCCTTCCTTCTAAAACCGATTGGCAGAATGGATTATTTACTTTGGATTATCGGTATTAAACTCGTGCAAGCTGGGGTCTCGTTTATGATGATGGGAACAGGTTTTGGACAGAGAGGCATGATGGCATTTTCTCCAATGCACGCCACAGGAATGAGTATGGTTTTTTTTCTTGTCATTGAGCTCGCGCTCGCTGTTGCATTGTTTGCCTTTGCGTCAAAACGGTTACGCGATATTGGAGAATCACAATATCTCTTACTGTTACTTTTTATCCCATTTGTAAACATTATTTTTTCTCTCTATTTGATTTTCAAAAAAGGGAAGCACGGACATCACGCGCATCATGTGGTACATCATCACCAAGAGAAACCGCACGTGCATGACCAAGAACCGCCGAAGGCAGAGTAATCAAAAATCCCCGCAAGGGGATTTTTGATTTAGCATATAATTGCAATATTGTCGTTTTATTTATAGTATAAGGAATACCAATTCCGTCCTTAGCTCAGTTGGTTAGAGCACAGAGCTTATACCTCTGGGGTCCTTGGTTCGAATCCAAGAGGACGGACACGTAACTCTTTTGATCGTATGTTATATTAAATAAATGAGTACCACTTTTATTTCCGGATTGTTTCGCAGACCAATTAATAGAACACACTACTTGATCAGTGTCGTTGCTGTCAAAGTTTTTGGGTTTCTAATTTTATCTCCGGGAAATCTTTCGATACTTTTTGCTCCTCATGTACAGCTGCTTGGTGGAGGAATTATTTCTGGTCTCATTATGCACTCTAATCATCCTGTTGAGTTTCTTCTAACGAAAGCATTTTCACTACTCTGCATTCTCGTTCTCTCCTCTCGACGATTGCGCGACATTGGTCAATCGCAATGGCTGTTACTTCTTTTCCTTCTGCCTGTTGTTAATATTATTTTTGTAATCTACCTTGTCTTCAAACACGGAAAATCCCAAAAGTCTCAGGTTATTGGTACTACCACTACTTTACCCTTAACAAAATAGTTTACTCAAAATGCAGTTCAAAGTGGCGGGCGAGGATTGTTTTTTCAAGGAGCGGGAATTGTGCAAGGGAAGGGTCTTCTGTAATTATTTTTTGTGCTTCGGTACGGGCAGCTTCGACCATTTTTAAATTTTTTATTGCTTCCATGCCAAGGTCGGTGATGCCCCACTGTTTTGCGCCACCAAGTTCTCCTGCCCCGCGAAGTGCCAAGTCGAGCTCAGCCAATTCAAAACCATTTTTTGCGGTTTTGAGCGCCTTCAATCGATCCACTGTCTTTTGGGATTTTGCATCGGCGAATAAATAACAATACGCTTGATGATTGCTTCGGATAACGCGACCGCGAAGCTGGTGCAATTGTGCGAGGCCGAATCTTTCTGCACCTTCAATAATAATGAGCGTTGCATTGGGAACATTGACCCCGACTTCAACAACAGACGTTGCAACTAAAATATCAACATCGCCGCGTGCGAATTCAAGCATCACACTTTCTTTTTGCTCCTTAGACATTTTTGAGTGCAACATATCAATTGCCTTGTCAGGAAATACTTCCGTGTGTAGTCGCTCCGCTTCAGCAGTGACGGACTTTACGTTGAGCGCCAATTCTTGGTCAGGATCCGGTTCGTTGATGCGCGGACAAATCACATAGAGTTGTCGGCCATTGGCCAACTCTTTTTTAGTTTCTTCATATGCATTTTTTCGTTTATCCGGTGAAATAATTTCGGTGATGACGGGTTTGCGACCATGTGGCATCTGGTCGAGCAAGGTGAGATCAAGGTCGCCATAGACCGTGAGGGCAAGGGTTCGGGGAATTGGTGTTGCAGTCATCGATAGTAAGTGAGGAGCGAATCCTTCCTTGCGGGCGAGCTTTGCGCGTTGGTTCGTACCAAAGCGATGTTGTTCATCAATAATGACGAGTGCCAGATGTTTGAACTTTACGGATTTTTGGATGAGTGCATGCGTACCAATAAGAATCGGAATTTCACCAGCCGCGACCCATTTCAATAATTGCGTACGAGAAATCGCTGTCCAGTTATCTTTTGCAGATGCGACTTTCGATGGGAATTTTCTACAACCGCTTCCCGTGATGAGTCCGATATTGATGCCGGTGTGGCGGAAATACGTGATGAAATTTTCAAACAATTGCGTCGCTAAGATTTCTGTCGGCGCCATATAGGCGACTTGCAATGAACCGAAGGTTTGCATTTTTTGTGTTGCTTGGTTGAAGGGACGATTTTTAATGATGGAATACGCTGCCGTTGCGGCGACGGCTGTCTTACCGGAGCCGACGTCGCCTTCTAAAAGTCGCGCCATTGGTGATGGTCGTGCAATATTTTCTAAAATGGTATCAATCGCACTCTGTTGCGCATCCGTTGCGGTAAACGGAAATCGTCCCATAAAATCCGCAATATCATTTTTGTCTACACTAATCTGGTAGGCGTGTTGTTTTGCAAATGCAAGTTTGTCTTGATGTCGTTTGATCTGGATGAAGAACACTTCTTCAAATGCAAATCGTTTGCGCGCAGCTTCTGCATGATCTTTATCGTGTGGTGTATGAATATAAATGAGTGCAGACTTTAAACTCGGCAAGCTGTATTTTTTTAATAGAGTCTCCGGCAAATAATCCTCCAGTTTTTCTAATATGCCACTTTTAAATATTTTTTGAATCGCGTGGAAAATAAATCGGGAAGTGATACCGCGTGTCTCTGGATACACAGGATATGCGAAAATATCTGGATGCTCGCCCTCTTCTTTTTTGAAAAGCGTGTCGTGCACATCAATCGGCATCGCTTTTTCTTTTTCAAGTTCTGGATTTGCTAAATACGAGCCGCCACCTTTGCGCTCAGTGACTTTGCCGGTTAACTTCACTGACTGGCCTTCGTGCACCATTTTTGCCATGTACGCTTGATTGAACCAAACGATGGGCATGACACCGGAGCCGTCATCCAAAGTTGCTTCGCCCATCGGACGGCGCGTTGTAAATGATTTTCTGGTGGAGAGCTTCGTGATTTTGCCGTAGAGGGTCACTGTTTCGCCAATCGCAACATCGCGGATGAGTTTGATGTCTGAAATATCGCCATAGCGAGAAGGGAAATAGTAAAGGAGATCGCGGATGGTTTTTACCCCGAGACGCAAAAATCCCGCCTTCTGTTTGTCATCGAGGCGGAAGTGGGTGGCGAGGAGATCGGTAAGTTCCATCCTGTAGTGAAAAATGGCATTTTTATACATGATGCCATTTTATATATTAATTACGTCTAATAAATTCGAATTCGGTAGTAATCATAGTATGCCATTTTCTACTACGGGATTCCATGTGGTTTAGTATAACAAAAATATCCGTGCTTTTCGCACAGATATTTTTAAGAGCGTTCCTTTTATTTCAAACCTTGTCCTGCTTTGACGAATTCGTTTATTTT
>CALRGH010000008.1 GCA_943357245.1 Candidatus Nomurabacteria bacterium | reverse complement strand
TCATACGGAAATTCTCCTGCGCAATAATCATAGATTGGTTTTAATAAATCGGCACCAAGCGAGTCCATCGCGCTGTGGATAGTCTTAATATCAGCAAGTGTCTTTGGGTCCGTCGGCACAAGGTGCGCGAGTTCGTGTTTTGCTATTTTTTTTGACGCAAGTAATTGTTGCGCATGATCAATGACGGTCCCCTGTTTCAAATTACGCAGTTCGGCAATTTCAGCAATTGTTTTTTTCTGTTTCAAGTGTTCGAGAGTAACCTCCACTGTCGGCACTTTTTTTGCTTTTTGGCGGGCAGACGTTGTCGCTCCGCCTTTTTCTGCACGGACTTCGTCTGCCGAACTTTCCTCTTGCCATTTCCCACCAAGTGATGCGATAAAATTTTTATGCATTTTCATAAGCTCTTCTTTATCTAATTGCGCAAACGCACCTTCTGCCTCAAGAGAACTCGTACGAAACTGTCCATCTTGTTTCAAAATCTCTGGATGCACCTGAAGTGCTTGCGCATTGATACCAAGTAAATAAAGTCCTGAGAGTCTGCGCACACGAGAAAGTGCGACATACCCTTGCCCGTATTCAAATACTTGCGATAAATCCATTACTGCAGCGTCAAGCGACATCCCTTGTGATTTGTGCACCGTCATCGCCCATGCAAGTCGCAACGGCAACTGTGTAATACTCGCTTTTATTTTTCCATTTTCTTCAAGTGTCCAATCCATCGGTTCAACCGTCACGCGCAAACCATTCCGTGTTTTCACAATCGGATAATCCGTAAATGAAGCAAAATCAACAACGGTGCCGAGTGTCCCATTTACATATCCTTCTTTTTGATTATTCTTGGTGAACATCACCGACGCGCCTTTTTTGAGGACCAATTTTTCTGGTGACAAACATCCTTTCATAAGCGACGCGACCACCACATCACGTCCGTACGAGGTCATAGGATACATATGTGACTTTTCTTCTATTTTTAAAAGCGCATCGTTATTCACCCTATCAACATCCATATTATGTGAAAACAATCTCGTAATATCTTCTGGAATTTTCTCTTGTTGTTGTCGTTCTCGAATAAGCTCTACATGATCATCATTTATTGTATTCGCACGAATTGCAGAGAGCACAGAAAGAAACGATGCATCATCTTGACGATGTTGTTCAGTTAAATAACAGATGACTGGTTTTGCACGCACCCACGCAGTTGACTGATAGGCAAATCGTCCAGCAACCGTCTCTGTATTCGCGGTAAACAATCCTGTCTCCATATCAAAACTCGCTTCGTCGCGTTCATCAATGGTAATTTTTTTAGAAACCTGCCTGAATGATTCCCTTTTTTCAATCGGTGGCAATTGGAAAAAATCACCGACAAAAATAACTTGTAGTCCTCCAAATGGTTCCTTAGATTGTTTAATCGCACAACAGACACGATCTACCATATCCAACATATCCGGCAACAGCATTGAAATTTCATCAATAATAAGCACCCGTGTTTTATTCACGCGCTTCACGACATATTCACTCGTCGCAATTTTATCCAAATCATACGCGGTCAAATGATCTTTGATGCCGAGACCGCTCCATGAATGAATTGTCATCCCATTAATATGTGTCGCGGCAATACCCGTTGATGCCGTAATAGAGGGCTCCACTCCGCGATTGCGTAAATATCGCACATACGCATTGATCGTATGACTTTTACCTGCACCTGGTTCTCCTGTGAGAAATACATTTGCACCTGTTTTTAAAATGGTAAGCGCTTCCTTTTGCGTCATGAATCAAAGTGTACCATTTCTTAATTAAATGAATGTGGTATAGGTACAGGAATCGACTTATATGGAACTTCTCGTGCATTGCCACCATAGCGAAATCCAAGGAATACAATTCCCCCGAGTAATGCGAGCGCGCCAATTGTTTTAAGTATCTGCATTGTATTATTTAAACATACCAGCTGTTGTTAATGGCATATACGAAAGAGGATCGAGGTATGCATTTGTCGGTGCAGTTGGTTGTGTCAAAATTTTTCCCTTACAAGAAAAACTTGGTTTTGGTGATGCTTCCACCGCATCACCTACGTACAGACTTATATGTAAGTGAGGTGCTGTCGAACGTCCTGTATTACCACTATACGCAATAACCGTACGAGCAGTAACTCTGTCCCCTTTTTGTGCTTTGGTGAGCGACAAGTGCCCAAACGCAGCAGCAAGTCCATTGTCGTATTTGATGAGCACCCATTTACCAAACGATGCTCCTTTGCATTGCACATCAGTATCTCCAGCTCCCATCACCACACCACTTGCCATTGCGTACACAGGAGTACCCACAGACGCACGAAAATCTGTTCCAGAGTGTGTACCGGATGCATACAATCGTATAGCATCTATTGTCCTCCCAAACATTTGAGTGACTAACACTTGATCAAGTGGCCATGCGAGTACCCGAGAGCCACGTGTTGGAAATTTGGAGGGGTCAAGCACGTACTGTAATCGTGATTCATAGTTTTGCATTTCTGCCTCGAATGCTTTTACAAGTGCTGCTTTTTGATTCACTAATGCTTGATAATTTGATTGTTTATTTTGTGTTTCTTTCAAAAGTTTATTTTTTTCAGTAGCATTCGCATCAAGAATTTTTTTCTGATCACCGAGTGTAGCCTGAAGATCAAGTAAATCATCCTTCGCCAACTCTTGATCTGTCCTATCCGCAAGCAATCCTGTTTTTATAACCCGCACATCATCTGCGTGTTGTTTGAGTGACGCCTGGACGACATTGATACGGTCAATGCTATTCCATACCTCCGTCATAGTTCGCCCTCCCAATAAAGATGCGGTGATATTTGCACCGTCAAGTTCATTAATTTCACGCACAGATTGTTTTAACGCTTCCTTATTGTAATTAAGCGACTTATCTTTTTGAGAAATTTGACCTGAAAGACTTTTAATTTTTGTATTAGCATTTTCTATTTTTTTACCTGTCAACGTAATTTCAAGCGTGAGTTTTTTACGATTCACATCAAGTTCTTTGATTGCTGTCTGTAAAGTGTTCGAAGATTTACCGAGTACATTTAATTCACTCTGATAACTTGCGATTTCTTGCTGAAGTTGCTCTATTGATTCAGCACGAAGGGTGATCTGATTGCGTAGCTCTTCTGCTGTTTCAGATACAGCACGAGAAAAAAAAGGTGTTAAAAGAACCAATAAAGAAACAATGATGAGGGCATATCGAGGCCGATGTGTCATCCGTTTATTTTACTACAAAAGAGCGATTACTGCTTGAATACGTGCTGTGGATGTTGTTTTACCGAGAATAGAGAGAAGCGTAAAGGGATCCGGACTTCGATCACGTCCAGAAAGTGCATAGCGAAGTGGATGGAGAAATGGTCCACGGGAAGCATCACCAATAAGCGCCACAATAGTTTCTTCTGTGTTTGATTTGGTAAATGCATCCTCCGGAACTGCACCAAGTGTGAGCAATATATTTTCTAGATTCACTTTTGCATCACTGCGCGACTGTGTTTTGAAACAAAGTTGTTCTGGATTGATAGAGGGGGCATCAAATAAATACACAAGTTCCCCATCGTCGTGCATGGATTTTAATTCGCCGAATGTTGCGAGCCTGTCGCGGAGCATTGGGATCAAACGCGGGAAAATTTCTCCGAAATTTTCCCGCATGGATAAATCCTCCGGAAACCATTCCTTTGCTTTTTCCGCGAATACTTTATCAGATAACTTTTTCATGTGTTCGCGGTTGTACCAGAGCAATTTTTCAACACCGAGTACTGCACCACCTTTTTGGACTTTCGCTAAATCAAATGCCACCGTGAGTTCATCTTTCGTAAATAGTTCTTGCGGGGTTCCTGGATTCCATCCAATCATCGCTGACGCATTTAAAATTGCTTCAGGTAAATATCCCATATCACGATAATCAGTTACAGGAAGCGCGCCTTTACGTTTTGATAATTTTTGTTTGTCTTCACCGAGTACTAACGGCAAGTGCGCATACACAGGTGTCGGTGCACCAATCGCTCGCTGGATGAGAATTTGCCGCGGCGTATTTGACGTATGATCTTCGCCACGAATGACATGCGTAATGCCTGCATCAAAATCATCAACAACGACTGCGAGATGAAAGAGTGGCTCATTGATATTTTTTGCAAGGACAAAATCGCCGAGATCAGTCGTGTTCATGCTCACGTGGCCACGAATAAGATCGTCAAAAGCAACATCGATATTTGGATTCTTAAATCGTATGATTTCTTTAATCACCCCACTACCATCTTTTGCCTCCTCTTTTGAAATATATGCATGGCCATCCGCAATCATTTTTTCCAACACTTCCTTGTGTCTCCCAACATTTTCTGATTGACGAACAAATGTGTCATGCGAGAGACCCAACCACTCGAGTGATTCTAGAATATTATCTTCGTATTCTTTTTTTGAACGTTCGCGGTCAGTATCTTCAATGCGGAGCACAAATTGCCCGCCCATATGTTTTGCGTATAGATATGAAAAAATCGCCGTCCGGTAACTACCGATATGAAGCTTTCCTGTTGGTGATGGTGCGAAGCGAGTAATGACTTTTGACATGTAAACAATATAGCAAAATAAGGCGTTTTTGGGGATGATTGACAAAATGGCTATTTATATGCTATAATACTAGCAAAGTTCCAATGAACATCCTCCATTGGGAAAGATCGCCTTCGATAAGGGTTCTTCCATCCTAGAGGAAAAAATTCATTACAATGACATACCAAAATACTTACTTTAACAGAGAGAATTATTCAGTGACTAATGCCATGCGCAAATCTTCGTACGAAGGATTAATCAAATCAATCACAGAAGCAGAAGCGATGAAATTACGACACATCGAAGGTCAGATAACTATTGCAACATCGGTGTTTATGCCTTGTTTGATAGAAAAAGTGCCACATACATTGCTTTGTAAAAAAGAGACTGACTTCGGCCCCTCAACAGGAATCCCTTGTGGTAAGATGAAATCGATTGACAGAAACTTTTTCGACACTGCAATAAGAGAAGTCCTAGAGGAAACGGGTATTTCTATTAAAAAATTGGAATTCTTATTTGCTGGTGAATTTACTTCAAGTCTTCCTGGAATACGCCACTACAAAATATCCCTTATATCTGAAGATTGTAGTGCGGAACCAAAATTAATTGGTGCTCCTGACCAAGGAAAAATAAAAGGTCATCAGCGTGTTGTTATTGATGATGCACTGCATACAAAAATAACGAAACACACCGTTGGTGCAATCGGTTATTTTATTGAAAAATTAAAAAATCGTAATGAGGATTACGGATGGGCATTAATGAATACCTGGTATCCGGATAAATTCCCAATGCTATAATCGGTAGCAACATTTTAAAAGCCGTTCCAACTATGGAACGGCTTTTTATATTCCTATTCGGTATGTGCAAGCGCTAGTTTAAATATTTCATCCGCAATGAGGAGTGCAGCGTCGGTGCGCGCAAATGCAAATGACGCAGTTTTCATTTTGGTCATAAGCGCTTCATCTCCCGTGATGCGTCGCACTTCACTCGCTAAAATATGCGGGGTAAGATTTGCTTCTTCAATCACTTCGGAAGCTCCAGCACGCGCCGCAGCAAATGCATTTTTGCGTTGATGATCGCCATGCGAATGCGAAATTGGAATAAGAATAGACGGCACGCCCCATGACGCAATTTCAAAAATCATTGACCCTGCGCGAGAAATAACCACTTTTGAACGCGAACCGATTGCTTTTAAATTTGGTCCTGCAATATAGGGGAGTGGTACATACCGAGTACGAAGTGCTTGGTCCGGCACGAGTACAGGTAGTTGTTGAACAATGAGATCAAGATTTTTTTCTCCTGTTTGATGTACAACCGTGTATGAAGCGAGTAAATCAGTAAGTGCTTCCATCACCGCAGTATTAATTGTTTCTGAGCCTTGCGAACCACCAACAACAAGAATGATAGGCTTTGTTGAATCTACAGGTACCACGGCAGGTAGTGGCCCCGCTTCTAGGAGTATGGATTTACGCATCGGTAATCCAAGACATGCAGTCTTCTCTTTTTTAAACATAAGTGATGCTTCAGGAAATGAGGTCGCGATACGTGTTGCAAACTTCCCTGCCCACATCGTCACTCGTCCTGGAATAACATCAGATTCGTGAATCATAACTGGAATACGAAGTACTCGTGCAGCAAGTAATGTCGGAAAGCTTGCATAGCCACCTTTTGCAAATACCACATCAGGATATATTTTATAGAGCTGTCGCAATGCAACAAAAAATCCTCGCAATGTTTTAACCATATCCGTGATATTTTTTATTGATGGCGACATGCGAAGTTTGCCCGCAGGAATTTGTACAAATTCCATTTCATTTTCTGCAAGTAACCCCGGATCTACTTTTGTATCGGAAAAATACCAAAAAGATGCTTGCACTACTTTTTCACGCAACACAATATCGCGCAGTGCTTCTGCGACAGCAATGAGCGGATAAAAATGACCGCCGGTTCCTCCTCCAGTAAATACAATTCTCATAAATTATTTTTTCCGTTCAAACCCACGCGAGAAACGCGAGATATTAAGCAATAATCCGACCATACCTAAGCTTACCATAAGTGATGTACCTCCATGACTCATAAATACAAGAGGTACGCCGGTAAGTGGAAAAAGTCCTGTAATCGATGCAATATTCATAAACACTTGCGCAGTAATTAATATAATAATTCCTGTAACTAGTAGCCGAGAAAAAGAATCAGGGGCGCGATATGCAATACGAATACCGCGAAGCGCAAACATGAGATACAGCACCACAATAAGTGTTGTTCCTATAAAACCAAACTCTTCCCCTATCACGGCAAAAATAGAATCTCCTTGTGGCTCTGGTAAGTACGTAAATTTCTGTACACTCTGCCCCAAGCCACGCCCTGCAATTCCTCCTGAACCGATAGCAATAAGTGATTGTCTCAATTGAAATGACGAACCAGAAGGATCATGTGACGGATTTAAAAATGTCTGCACTCGTTCTCGTACGTACGGACGAAATGCAACCAATCCGCCAAAGAGCACAAGTGCGATAGCGAGCATTCCAAGAATATATTTCCATGAAATTCCCGACACAAAGAGCATTGCGAGTGACGCGGTCGCTATTAAAATAAAACTCTTTGTATCAGGTTGTTTAAATAACACAAAGGCGACGACTCCTAAACTAATACAAAGAGGAATTGCACCAAACGCAAGTTCACGAGAGCGTTGTTTTACCCATGAGAGCCATGCGGCAAAATAAAAAATAAAACCAATTTTTAAAAATTCAACAGGTTGAAATTGAAAATTGCCGATAGAAATCCAACGCCGAGCACCTCCATGCGAAAGACTGAGCGATGGCACAAATACCAGACAAGTAATAAGTAGTGCGCCGATAAAAATAAATGGTGCCCACGTGCGCCATGTTTGATACGGTACTTTTAAAAAAAGAAAAAAGGCAGCAATCCCTCCCCCAAGTCCAAATGCGAGTTGATTAAAAAGTACACTATAAAATTGGGGTATATTTTTCGCAAAAATACCGAGCGACGCAGACACAAATGACAAAAGCCCAATACCAAGTAATGCAATACTTGTCCAAAAAAAGAAATAATCTATCTTGCCGGCTTTCATTAGTGTGCAATGAGCGCTAAGAGTATTCCCATAATGGCAAATACAACGGAGATAACCCAATAGCGCATGGTAATCTTGTATCTCGACCACCCCATTGCTTCGAAATGATGATGTAGTGGCGCGATACGAAACACTTTTACGCCAAAATATTTTTTAGAAATAATTTGAATAACAGATGAAAGAGACGTAAGCGTAAGAGGCAATGCAAGAAATGGCAACAGAAGCACGGTGTCTGTGAGAAATGCCATCACCACGAGTGTCATAGTAAGACCAAGCATGCCTGTCTCCCCTAAATAAAATCGCGCCGGCGGAATATTAAACCAGAGGAAGGCAAGAATAGCACCCGCAACCACAGCAGCAAATACCGCGATGTCTATTTGATTTTGAAAATACGCAATCGTCGCATACGCTCCAAAAATAGTCGCCATCACTCCTCCAGCGAGTCCGTCTATGCCATCAATGACACCACTTGAAAATGTCGCCAGTGTCACCAACACGAAACACGGAATAAACCAGAGACCGAGTTCTAAATAGCCATCAAAGGGAATAGAAACACCCGTCATCCCTAATTTGTAAAAAAACCATGCGCCGCCAATAATACCGAAAACAGTAACGACAGACAACATGTGCTTGCGTGAAAAACCATTTGCAAATGTCCCCGGTTTTGCATAAATGACGAGTAAGTCATCGACAAGTCCGACAACAGAGGCAGTAACAAGTGTAAACAGTAACAGAAGGGTTTGGTTACGACTCAAGAAATTAAGTTTGACGGTTGTTTCTGTTGGAAAAAAATATGCAAGGATAAAGAAAAAGAGTGATGTTGCAAGTACTGATGCCCAAATAAGCATCCCGCCAATGCGTGGAGTGTGAAGTTCATTTGTAGTTTCTGCAAGCGCCTTGAATGCGGGTGACATTTTATCACACGCTTCGTCGCTGTGTTCCTCTTTACGTGCAAATCGCTTCCAGAGTTTATTTGTATACAAAAATTTCGAAAGCCATGGGGTAATAGCAACCCCGAATAAAAAGGCAAATGCAACAGGTAGAAAAAGTTTGATGACAGAGGAAATCATAGATTAGTAAGTAGTTAGTAGATAGTAGTAAGTAGAGAAAATATAATAGGCAAACAAAACACGCTACGAAAACAAGTATACCCCCACACCAACTTTTATAAAAGTCTGGTGTGGGGGTATACCATGCTACAAAGTAGCGGTTTTTTCCACATCTTGAGAATCATCTTTAAGCAAGTACGCATACGCTCGATCTGCGAGTGTTTTTACGTCGGCAAATCGTCCGTCCATTGTGGATCCAAGTACTACTATTTCAACAAGCTCATCATGTGGTCCACGAAACAAAATCGCTAAATTTCCACCAACAAGTGACGTATACCCTGTTTTTGAAGCGACAAGATTTGGGTACTGGAGCGTCATTTTATTTGTATTTTCAGCAAGATACGCATCACCGTCTATATCAGTAAATGATGCTTTTGCCTCTTTTGTAGTAGCGAGCACGTCAGCTCTTGTTGTGAAAAATGTATACAACATCCCTGCAACATCGCGAGCATTCCCCACACCGCCCGCCGATAAATCGGGTAAATCAAGCCCTGTGGTATTTTTAAATAGAAGGGTGTGGAAACCAAGCGCACGCATTCGCTCTGTCGCAACCTCGGCAAGTTGTTTGTTTGTCGTTGCTTCAAAACGTTCCGCCAGTGCATGTACACCATCATTCGAAGAAGTCACGAGTGAAAACGCAACAAGATCTTCCGTATGCCATTTTTTTCCAGGAACAAGTTTTGTGTCCCCTTCTGCTTTTAATGCTGTATCAGTAATAGTGATCGTGTCATCTTTAGGAAACACTTCGAGCACACTGTAGAGTGATGCAAGTTTTGTCAGGGATGCAAGTGGTAATGTTCGAAAATCACGCATCCTGTACAATTCTTTTCCTGTTTCTGGTAATACCACATACACTGCTTTTGCGTGGAGCGCCATATCTTTAAATGCTTCAGCGAGTATTTGTTCTTGTTGTCGTGCATACACCTCTTGTGCTACTAATTTGTCCTGTTCTATTTTATAACCGACAAAATAGGTCGCACCGAGAGCGACCATCCACACAAGGGAAAGAATTATTGTTTTTTCAATTTTATAGTTGATCATTGTTTTTTGTTGCTTGTGCAAGCTCTGCACTAAGTGAGGAACGAGTTTCTGCAAATTGTGGCAAATCTTCTACACGAGCTACACCTAAGTGACTCAATAATTCAATCGTCGGCACGTAGACTAATTTACGCGCATCACTTTCGTGTGCGACACGATCAACAAGACCACGAATAAGCAATGCACGAAGGGAAAACGTAGAGTTCACCCCGCGAATAAAATCTATTTCTGCACGTGTCGGCTTGTCCATATATAAGATGACCGACAACACTTCTGAAGTTGCTTTTGAGAGTGGCGTTGCGCGTTCTTCTTGGATGATTTGATCCAAAAAAGTTGCAGTGTCTGGTGATGTACGAAGTGCGACACTCTCACCATCATCGAGAAGTGCGATACCACGTGATGCACAGTCTTCTGCAAATGCAGTAAGTGTCGCAGTGCATTCTTCCAAGCTCACCGAACACAACTTTGCCAATTCTTTTTTTGCAATTGGTTCTGCTCGATAAAAGAGAAGGCTTTCTATTTTTTGTTTAAGTGTTGGCTCTGTGTTCATGGATGTATTTTTGTTTTCCCTGCTACTTGCTACCAGTCCCTTGCTACTCTGTTGGTGCCTCTACTATACCATGGTCGCGTTTCTTGATCGAAATGTCTGCATCGTGGGAAGATTGTTCAACATCGAGCAATCCTTCGCGGACCAATTCCAATATTGCAAGGAATGAGACGATAACAACGACAGCTTGTTCTCGGCTCGTACCACCATGACCACTGACCATGTCGCGAAATGACATTTCTTTGAGTGAGGACTCGATGCGACTGCGCACACTTTCCAAAATTTCTTCTATATTGATTGTTTTCTCGATATGCACTTCTTGCAACGCTTCATGTTTGATAAAGCGCATGATGACAGACTGTGCACTTGTCGTCATTTGTTCGAGTGTGATACCGGGATGCGCAGCAAAAACGCGCTGCGCGTTTTTGCTGCGCTCCTGCTGCTCATACAGTATCGTCTCTCCAAAATGCGTTCGAAGCGCATCCGCTGCTTCCGTAATAATTTTATACGCACGAAGTCTGCGTTCAAGCATATCCACCGACTGCGTTTCTTCTTCCGTCAATTGCAAATTCGGCAACAGTGATTTTGATTTGATGAGAATAAGCGTCGCAGCAACATAGAGGAAATATGACGCCTGCGATATCGGATATGTTTTTTCTTTGATGCGCGTCAAATACTCGCCAGCAACTTCTGCAAGTGTGACATCATTGATATGCAATTTGTGCGCCTCAATAAGCTCAAGCAACATGCCAAGCGGCCCTTCAAAACTCCCTGATTTGACGATATAGTGTTCCGTTGTTTCCACGGGTTTATTTTACCTTATTTTTAAACAAAAATCCCCCGGTAACGGGGGATTTTTTATTTCTTGAGCTGTATACCCAATTCTTTTAATTGTTTCTCAGAAATTTCAGACGGCGCATCCATCATGAGGTCGCGGCCTTCGCCAGTCTTTGGAAATGCAATAACTTCGCGGATGTTTGGTTCATTTTGGAGAAGCATAATCAAACGATCAAGTCCCCACGCAATACCTCCGTGCGGCGGTGTTCCGGTTTTGAATGCATGCAACATGTGGCCAAAATCTTTTTCAATATTCTCAGTTTTATGTCCCAAAATTTCAAACACTTTCGCAAGTGCATCGTATGCATGATTTCTAATAGAACCGCCTCCAATTTCATACCCATTCAAAATAACATCGTACTGTGTAGTGAGAATATCGCCAAGATCTTTCTTCTCCATCAAATTAGTCATATGCTCTTCGATTGGTCGAGAGAACGGATTGTGCGTGTAGGTCCAGTCCCCTTGCGCATCAGGATTATCTGATTTTTCTGTCCGTTCGAAAAACGGAAAATCAACGACCCAGCAAAATGCGAGTAAATTTGGATCGTTCTTATCTTCACGAATATCAGGGCGATCAATGCCGTATTTTTCCATTGCGTCTTTGTAGGAAATTCGTGGAAATGGAATTTGTTGAATTTTCTTTTTTGGGTAGAGTGTCTGGACAATTGCAATCAACAGCGCTTCGTTAAGTGCCATCACCTCTTCACGCTCGACGAAACTCATCTCCAAGTCGAGTTGTGTAAATTCTGGTTGACGGTCGCCGCGAGTATCTTCATCGCGCATGCATTTTGCAATTTGGAAATAGCGTTCAACACCTCCTGCCATCAACAGCTGTTTGTATTGTTGCGGTGATTGCGGTAACGCGTAAAACATACCCTGGTATAGTCGTGACGGGACAACATAATCACGCGCACCTTCAGGTGTGCTTTTTGTAAGGATTGGTGTTTCTACTTCAATGAATTGTTCTTTGTGTAAAAATGCACGGATGAAAGAAATTATGTTGTCGCGCATGCGGATATTTTTCTGCATTCTATCAGAACGCAAATCCAAATAACGATATTTTAATCGCACATCTTCTCCCACACCGCTCGTATCGGTATTGATTTCAAATGGTGGTGTTTCTGCTTTGTTTAAAATTTTTATTGAGCGAACTTCGAGCTCAATATCGCCATTTTGTTTATCTGTTTGAATATTGCGCTCCGGACGCTTGTTCACAATACCGCCGACTTCGAGCACCCATTCGGTGCGGATTTCTTTTGCTGATTCCATGGCTTCTGTCGCACTTGGCAATACCACGCCCTGCACTTTGCCTGACATATCACGGAAGTCAAAAAACACCATTTTGCCCTGGTCGCGTCGGACATCTACCCAGCACGCAATAGTGACGGTTTCGCCAACATGTTGTCCTAAGTCTTTAATATACGTTCGATTTGTCATATGTCTTTGTATCATAGCAAATACAAGGGATTTTTGAAAATACACTATTCCCTATTCTCCTGTTTGTTGACATAATCCACCAAAAATGCTATCGTAAGGAAAATTCAAAAACCCCAAAAACAAAAAACATGGTACACATCAAAAGAGGCCCCGACCAAAAAATGATTCTTGTAAAAGAGCAGACGCTAACGGAACAAGAAAAGCAACAATTTGTAGAAGGAGTGTTTGCATTCAAAGTAGACCCTCAAAAACGAAATGAAGAATCCTGCCGGGTATTACATCCAAAAGATACTGACAGATCACCTTCAGTTCCTGTGATGATTGAAAAAGGTTTATACATGGAAGTTATCACGGCTTCTGATGGCCTCCCTTATGATGGAGATCAAACATTGCAAGGATTTAAATTTCCCCGAAAAAAACCAGTACTGGATTTGATATAATCCAAAAAGTATTCTACTTCCCACACAATCGTGTGGGAAGTTTTTTATTGCCCATTTGACACGGCCACTACAAGGAGTACCATGAATACAAATTTCAAACCAAAATCCCATACAGATTATGTACATCACGAAAGTACAAATTTCGACAAATCGTATTCCTCGAGGAAGATACGAAAAAGCAATTCTTGCGGTAACTCTTTATGAGAAAAAAGGAGAACACGAGACTGAAGAGAAAAAAGTAGAATATTCTATTCACATCTCAATTCATTTATCGAAGGAAGACGCGTATATTTATAAACGAGAGTATTTCTCAAAAGAATCAGCGCAGAAAAAAGAGACAGCGCACAAATTTTTAAAAGCGCACATCGAGCTGTCGCTCCACCAACAATTAAAAAATGCGAGCCCTGGTATCTTCTATTCCGGCAATACTACTATTCTCAAAAAAATTCGCGAGAAAAAATTAGGCGCTATGGCAGATTTAATTGCCGCGTAACCCTAATCAAAAAAGCCCCACACATATGTGGGGCTTTTGTTATACAACAACCATTTGATGTTCAATAAGATTATTTATACCCCTCAGCCTGAAGCTTAAAAAGTCGGGCATATTCACCATTCTTAATTACAAGAAGTTCTTCGTGTGTTCCATATTCATACAAAACACCGTCTTTAATCACACAAATTTTGTCGGCGTTACGAACAGTAGAAAATCGGTGTGAAATCATAATTACTGTCTTATCTTTTGTGAGTTTTTCAAGTGTTTCGAAAATCTTTGCTTCAGCTTCAGCATCTATCGAACTAGTTGGTTCATCAAGAATCATTACTGCAGGATCACGATAAAACATTCGAGCAATTGCTAATTTTTGCCATTGTCCAACAGAAATATCTACACCATCAGTATAGTGTTTGCCAAGCATTGTAGATTCTTTGTTTGGTAATGATTGTACGAAGTCCGCCTCAGTAATTTTCAAACTATTTTTCACTTTTTTGTTATCGATTTTTTTATCATTTCGTCCGAGTGATACAAGATCTTGCACAGGAATATGATATTTGCCGTATTCTTGAAATAACACACCGAGCTGTTCATACCAATTGTCCAAATTATATCCCCGTAAATCTTTTCCGTTCAATAATATTTGCCCATCAGTCGGATCATAAAATCTACAAAGTAGTTTCACAAAAGTCGTCTTTCCTGCTCCATTCAAACCAATAACAGCCAATTTATCTCCGGCTTCAATTGTGAGATTGAAATCTTTAAGGACATATTTCTCTGTATTTGGATATTTGAAAGAAACATTTTTGAATTCAATAATGGGTGGAGTTTGTGAAATTTTTTCTTTGCCTAGATTTTTTATAATAGGTTCCGTTTCCATATATGTAAAAAAATCTTTTACATATTTATAATCTGGATACAGACTGCCTAAATTAGAAAACATGTGAATGAGTACCACCGTAAACGTAGTAACTAAAGACAAAGCAAATATAAAAGAACCTATTTGTAATTCACCTGCGACAACTTTTGTAAATAAAAAATAGATAACATACACGATTCCAGCTTGAGATACTACGCTCGCAACCATGCCTTTTCGTACTAATGTTCTTTCTGTTTTATTCTGATTGTCAAAAACTTCTTGTAAAAAACCCGAACGGAAAGAACTAAAATAATTACTTGCTTGTGTAAGTTTGAGTTCTACATACGTGGAAAATTTTTCAAAATAATCTTTATATTCCCAATATTTTGATCGTTTCTCTGTATCTACTTCATTACCCCAAATATACCAAGAACGTTGTCCATAAATTATTTTTACGAACAATATAGGAAGTGTAGTTATTATTAAAACAAGAAAGCCTCTTCTGCTAAAATGATACAGCGTGGCAGAACTAACGATCAAAGTCAGTAAATCAAAAAATACCAGCTCAAAATAGGTTTGATAATTGTTTAATATATATACACCCTTACTTGAAATTCTGTTTTTTAAATTATTAAATTCTTTATCTTCGTGTAATTGTGGGTCCAGCTCTGTTGCTTTACGAGTTAATTCATTATCATAAAATTGAGTGGATTTAAAAGAATGTATTTTTTCTGTAAAGTCTTTTAAAATTTCTAAAAAACTAGGGATGATGATCACTGCAATAAATATAAAGAAGAGTACGATTAAATTATAATTTATTTGTAGAGAATTCTGTAAGGAATTGATTAAAGACCCTTGAATGAAGTTTCTGGTATATGGAACAAAAGTCAACATTAATGACAATACAATATAAGTAATAAGATACCACTTTGATTGTTTCAAAGAGTATTTATATGTTTTCATTGCATATTTAACTATGTCAGGAAAACTTTTGAGTGTTACTAGAAAATCTTTCATTTAGAAATGTGTGTAAAAAAATAAACTATCTTCACCTTTATAACACCCCAATCGCTCTTTTTGCATCAGCGAGTTTGGCAGACGCACGGATGTTGGCACGAGCGGCGCCGTCTACAAGAATTCGTTCAACTGCAGATGGATCCGCAGCGAGCGCTTCTCTGCGTGCGCGCAATGGCGCAATGAATGCTTTTATATCTTCGATCAGTGCTTCTTTCAAATCCTTATACTTCCCCTTTTTTTCTTCATAGAGCGACGCAAGTTCAGCTTCAGCACGGAATAATTTGTGAATCGCATAGACGTTTTCTGGACGACCACCCGATGAATCCGTCACAATACTCATCACTTGCTTTTCAATTTCTTCGTCAGTTGCAAAAAGCGGAATCGTGTTGTTGTAGCTCTTCGACATTTTTTGCCCATCAATACCCGGGACTGTGGCAACTCCTTCTACAATGAGCGGATTTGGTAATTTGAAAACATCAGCACCAAATGTGTGATTGAATTTTTCAGCCGTATCGCGAGTGATTTCAATATGCTGTTTTTGATCTTGCCCTACCGGTACCACATCTGTGTCATACAAAAGAATATCTGCTGCCATGAGCATTGGATAATTAAATGTACCAACACTGATTTCTTTATTTTTTGCCTCTGCATCTTTAAATGCATGCGCGCGCATCAGATACGGCATAGTGGTAATCGAATCAAACATCCATGCAAGTTCAGTATGCGCAGACACATCTGATTGTTTAAAAATGGTAACTTTTTCTGGATCAAGACCAATAGCAAGATAATCGAGCGCCACCCCAAAAATGTTTTCTTTCATGTCGTTCGCATTTTGGATATGGTTAAGTGCATGATAATCCGCAATCATGAAATAACATTCATAGTCGTTTTGTAAATCAGCAAATTGTTTCATCGCACCGAAATAATTGCCGATATGTGGCCGGCCTGTTGGTTTGACACCAGAGAGTAATATTTTCTTAGACATGTCAGCAGTATAAAGCATTTTGTATAAAGTATAAAGGGTAATAAAAAACCCTGGAACGTTTAACGTTCCAGGGGTCAAAGAAACTCAGACGTCTCCAATAGTCATGTCATGAGTATTACCAAAGCTTTCTAACTATGACTAATTGTTAACAACCTTTTATTTCTTTGCCCGAATTACATCAATCAACCCTTGCGGGACCCCATGATGGTTTCGGTTAAAATCTTGACGAGTGTTCGATCTGAGCTAAATATAGCATGTTATAAAAATCCTGTCAACTACCCTATCCACACAATAATCACAGCTTTAATCACTCTGCGAACTTGCTCAAAAATTGACTATGGTACACTCGGAACATGCCAAATAAAGACGCTCCTAAAAATCTCAATTTAAATCGCGTCCCACCGCAAAGTCTAGAATCCGAACAAGCAGTGCTCGGTGCTATTTTGCTCCGTCAGGGCGCATTATTTGATATTTCTGATACGCTTACTTCTGATTCATTTTATAGTGACCGTCACCGATTACTGTATGAGACAATGCTCGAGCTCTCAACCAAAAGTGAACCTATCGATATCCTTTCCCTCACTCAACGCCTCACCGAGAAAAAAATGTTAGAGCGAACAGGCGGCGCGACCTATTTGAGTGAATTATTAAACAGCGTGCCAAGCGCATCAAACATCAGCTACTACGCGGCAATTGTCCACAAAAAAGCGATGCTGCGCGATCTGATCAAAAGTGCGGACTTTATCACCGAAATGGCATTTGACGCGCGCGATGAAGAAATAGAAGAAACGCTCGATAAATCAGAGTCATCATTGTTCAAAATTACCTCATCACCAAAAACGCAAAAATTCGTCAGTATCAAACATACCTTGAATGGCGCATGGGAACGTATCGAAAATTTGCATGAAAACAAAGGTCAGCTTCGCGGTATTCCAACAGGATTCCGAGATCTTGATAATTTGCTCGCAGGATTCCAACCGCAAGACTTGGTTATTTTGGCAGCGCGTCCGTCCGTTGGTAAAACGACACTCGCGCTCGACTTCGCCCGACTTGCCGCAACGAAACACAATATCCCTGTCGGTATTTTCTCACTTGAAATGAGTGCGCAACAATTAGTGGACCGCATGCTTGCCGCAGAATCAAAAGTGAACGCGTGGAATTTGCGTACGGGAAATCTGTCTACTGATATGGATTTCTCGCGTATTCGTGATGCACTCGACAAGCTCTCAAAAGCACCGATTTTTATCGACGATCAAGCCGGCAACAGTATTTCAAAAATGAAAGCGACCGCGCGCCGATTAAAAAGCGAACACGGCCTCGGTCTTATTATTGTGGACTACTTGCAACTCATGACGACAAACAAAAACTATGATTCGATGGTGAACCAAGTCACAGAAATTTCCAGATCACTTAAAGGCTTGGCAAAAGATTTGGATATTCCGGTCATTGCGCTGTCACAGCTCTCTCGTGCCGTTGAAGCACGCGGTGGCAAACCTCGACTTTCAGATTTGCGCGATTCCGGTTCCATTGAACAAGACGCGGACGTCGTTATGTTTATCCATCGCGAGGACCGCGGTAAAGACGCATCAGAACGCACCAACATCGCGGAAATCTTGATTGAAAAACACCGTAACGGTCCGACAGGTTCGGTTGAATTATATTTCGATGATAAGACGACAAGCTTCATGACGATTGAAAAAGGCAATATGGATCACTTCGCAACGAAAAAAGATGTACAGAATAGCGAGGAAGCAAGCATGCCAAGTTCTATTGGAGATATGTTTTAAACTCCAGAAAACCCTTTCTCTCGGACACGGATATTTTTTTGCTAAAAAATTCCTAGAGCTCGCTCCGTCGAGTCTCGCTATGTCCTCGAGAAAGGGTTTTCTTCCGTCAGGAGGCTAGCGGCAGGTTCTGTTCACTTTTAGAGTCTTACTTACTACTATTTTGTCATCGTGTTAGAATCAGCAACATGGACAGTTTAGACAACCTCGCAAAATTATTTGCTCGCTTCCCCGGTATCGGCGAACGTCAATCCAGACGATTCGTATATTTTTTGCTTGGTGCTGACGAACAATATCGAAGCAGTCTTGCAAAACAAATCACATCGCTTCGCGCACATATTGTGCAATGTCCGTCATGTTATGTGTACTTTGAAGGCGCAGCAAAAAGCATGTGCTCGGTATGTGTAAACCCGAAAGTAAATTTAAAATCTCTGCTTGTCATCGAAAAAGACGCAGACTATTTGTCCGTAAAGAAAACAAAATTATTCGACGGGCGCATGTTTTTATTTGGTGGACTCGTACCGATTGTCGAAAAAGATACGCGCAGTAATATCCGCATTGACGAACTTATTTCCACTATCAAAAATCGCGCGACATCAGAAGGGCTTGAAGAAGTTGTGCTCGGATTTTCGCTCACGCCACAAGGCGCGCACACTGATCAATATGTACGCGAACAATTAGCAAAAGCGTGGACGGATTCTCCTGTCCGCATTTCATCTCTCGGTCGCGGTCTCTCAACGGGTACTGAAATCGAATACTCTGATTCGGAAACATTGAAGAGTGCGCTCGCGAATCGCAAATGAGTATAAGTGATAAGTATAAGAATAAGGAACAAAAAAAACCAACCTCAGAGAGGTTGGTTTTAAAATTGTACGAGGTCGGGTCTGTTAGTTTAGAAGAGCTCCGTACACAAATAAAAAGAGAAAAGAAAACAGACAGATAAATCCAACAAATGTGCCGAAACCGGATTTCTTTTCTTTATTATCAATGGTAAGAATATACACTCCCATAAAGGCAAAAAATTCGGCAATAGCAAGAATGGCGAGCTTATTTGGTTCCCATCCAATAATTTGTCCCTGTGCGCCAAGTAATGGCACCGATTCAGCAGTAAAGCAAATGTACAAAAACTGTATCATGCTCATGAGCGCAAGGGTTAGAAAAATGAAACTGATTACATCATGCAAACTTGGTTTGCGGAAAGTGGAAACTTTTGATTCGTAAGTCATATTATTGATTTTTGTTTTATTAGATACAGTATAGCATATTTGGTGTAAAAAGTCAATAACCACAAAAAAACCAGGCTTTGCCTGGTTTTTTTGTGGTTTCATCTATTTACTTAATTCCTAAAATTTCGATTCGAGAGAAAGGTTGGCGGTGGCCGTTTTTCTTTAAATATCGTGATTTTGCCTTATATTTCATAACTTCCACTTTCTTACCTTTGCCGTCGCCAAGGAATTTTACTTCCATTGTCTTACCAGCAACATTTGGAGCGCCGATTGCAACCGTATCCCCGTCTATTGTGAGGAGGACAGCGTCAATAGTAAGCGTGTCACCTACTGTGTGCTCACCTGCGAGCTTTTCTACATTGATAACATCCCCAGCCGAAACAAGGTACTGCTTGCCGCCGGTGCCGATTACTGCAAATGTAGTATTTGATGCTGTTTTAGCCATAGTCCTCCTATTGTACACGGAAATCAGATTTGGTCAAATCCGATTTAGTAAGTAGGTAGTAGATAGTAGATAGTAGTCAAGAAGGCGAAGGCAAAGCCTTCGCCTTCTTGATTTTCGTCGATTTGTCATATGTATTTTCTACTTACTACTGCCTACTTTCTACTTACTGACTTGCCACCATACATACATTTTTATCCACCGATTTTAATAACCAATGTACACTCCTTGTGGTAAAATTCGAGTATGATTTCTCGCTACAACTATAAAGGCATCACGTGGATCGATTTAGATTCACCAACTCGCGAAGAGGTGCTTACCATGTCTGAAGAATTTTCATTACCAATATTGGTGATTGAAGAAATAGTGCGACCAAGTATTCGTTCTCGAGTAGACGTATACCCAAACATGCTCTATTTGATCCTTCACTTCCCTATCATTCGCGATAAAACATGTGAAGCGATCAACCACTCATGCAATATTGACCAAATCGAGCTCAACTTTATTATTGGTAAGAAATTCCTCATCACCTCTCGGTACGACCAAATAAATCCGCTCAAAAATTTTTCAAAAGCATTCGAGAAAAATGCCGTCGATGACAAAGGTCGCATCAGTGAACACGCGGGATTTCTCTTCTTTGAAATGGCCCGCGAATTGTACCAACATTCCCTCCGAGAACTTGATCACTTAGATGATACGCTTGCCGTGATCGAAGACAATATCTTTAACGGCAAAGAAGAAGACATGGTGGTGCTTATTTCCGAAACCAACCGCCATTTACTCGACTTCAAAAAAGCAATTCGCTTTCACGGTGAAGTGCTCAAATCATTTGAATCTGCTGGTGCAGTATTTTTCGGCTATGAATTTTCATATTACTTAGGTGCAGTAACCGGTGAATATAATCAGCTCAATCATGTCTTAGAAAGTAATCGCGATATTTTGAATGATTTGCATGACACGAATGACTCCCTTTTGACGAAAAAAATCAACAGCACCATGCAAACATTGACGCTCATCACCGTTATCACTATTCCTCTTTCTATTATGCCAACTATTTTCTCTATGGGAGCAAAAAATACACCACTAGTAGAAGATCCTAATTCCTTTTGGGTACTCAACGGACTTATGATTGCAATCACTCTCGTTATTGTGCTTATTTTTCTCCAAAAACGTTGGATTCGAGTTGGTAAAAGCGAATATTATGACAAATCGAGACGATAATGTATCGTAGATACCATGAAGCTCTACAATACACTCTCTCGGACAACTGAAGATTTCAAACCACTCTCTCCACCCAAGGTGACTATGTACGCCTGTGGTCCAACCGTCTACGACGACACCCATATCGGCCACATGCGTAAATATGCAGGCGATGATATGCTTCGTCGTACGCTTTCATTATTTGGATATGACGTAAACCATGTCATGAATATCACCGACGTCGGTCACCTCACTGATGATGGTGATGCTGGTGAAGACAAACTAGAAAAAGGTGCGGCAAAATCTGGACAGACGGTTTGGGAGATTGCCGACCACTATACAAAACGATTTTTGGATACCATGTCCGCGGTCAATGTACTTCCTGCAACACACCTTACAAAAGCAACGGACCATATTGCAGAAATGATCGCCCTTAACGAAAAACTGTCGGCAAACGGATTCACTTACGAAACCGACCAGGCGCTTTATTTTGATACAAGCAAAGATGCCGAATATGGCAAACTTTCCGGACAAAAACTATCTGAAAAAGAAACCGGTGTTCGCGATGATGTGGTGGTAGATACGGATAAGAAAAATCCTGCAGATTTCGTACTGTGGTTCAAACGCGTGGGTAAATTTGCTGACCATGCGATGCATTGGCCAAGTCCATGGGGCGACGGGTTTCCTGGTTGGCATATCGAATGTTCAGCAATGAGTATGCAATACCTCGGTGAGACTATCGACATCCACACGGGTGGCGTTGACCATATTCCTGTGCATCATGAAAATGAAATCGCACAATCAGAATGTGCGACAGGACATCCGTTTGTAAAATATTGGGTGCACTATGCATTTTTGCAAGTAGACGGAGAAAAAATGTCCAAGAGCAAACAGAACGGCTATACCATTGACGATATTCGTGAAAAAAATATAAATCCACTCGCATTACGATTACTGTTCATGCAGACCCACTATCGAAAACCACTTAATTTTACGTGGGAATCTGCGCAAGGGGCGCAAACTTCATTTGACCGATTGCACGCATTCGCGGTACTCCATCACGATATAACAATAGATACTGTTGCCCCAAGCGAGCAATACCTTGATTCATTCAAAGAAGCTCTTGGCGATGACCTAAATACCGCAAAGGCACTTGCTGTTGTGTGGCAATTGCTTGGCGATAAGACGGTGCCGATTGAACAAAAGAAAAAAACACTTTTTGTGTTTGATGAAGTGTTAGGTCTTGATCTTAAAAAAATAGAACCAATTGTAATCCCCGAACATGTGACTACCCTTCTCAAAGAACGTTCGGAAGCACGTGCGCAGAAAAATTGGCAAGTCTCAGACCAACTTCGCACAGAGATAGAAAAATCTGGATTTACGGTAATAGATACCGAAGACGGCTCAATAGCACAAAAAATATAATACCCATGCGTTCCGCATCGGTATTATATTTTTTGTGCTGGTACTGTTGTTTGCGTTGATTGTGCTGGTGGCGGAATTGTTGGTGTGGGTGCACTGTCCCCTGGTTTTAATTCTTTAAATTCAATAAAGAATGTTGCCCCCTTACCTTTTCCTTCTGATTCGAGCCAAATTTTGCCTTTATGCGCTTCAACAATTTGTTTTGCAAGATAGAGACCAAGTCCACTTCCTGTTGTATTTAATTTACCCCCTTCGCCACGCTCAAATTTTTCGAATACTGATTTCTTGTATTCTTCAGAGACACCAATACCCGTGTCTTTAATGCTGACAGTCACTTTCTTTTCACCATTTTCATGCAGGTCAACATTGACCGCAACACTTCCGGTTGGGGTATATTTAATGGAGTTATCTATGAGGTTCAAAATAACTTGGCGAATTTTTTCCATATCTCCAAAGACCACACATTGCTTTTCTGTGTTTGCAGTAAACGTAAACGTGAGCCCTTTTTTCTGTGCGGTAATAGAAAGATCGTTTGCAATTTCTTGTGTTGTTTTGCGAATATCAAACGGCGTCATAATATATTGCATACCCCCTTGTTCTATTTTTGACACATTCAACAAATCTTCAATAACCATCGCGAGGTGAATAGATGACTGATATACGCGATCAACAATATCGCGTGGACCTTTGTCTATGACTCCATAGCTTCCTTCCAAAAGCATCGACGTATAGCCTTTGATTGCGGTAAGTGGTGAGCGGAGTTGATGTGCAGCGAGCGAAAGAAATTCAGTTTTTAATTTATCCAAACCTTTCAATTTTTCATTGGCGGTACCAAGTTCACTGTTAAGTGAACCGATTTTCTTATACGCAATTGCTTTATCAAGCGCAACCGCAATAACATTCGCATAGTTGCCGATAGCTTCACGCTCGTACTCAATCATGTCGGCATACTGACGATTCATACCAAAGACAAGCACTCCAAAAAGCACGCCATCTATCATCAATGGCACAATAATACTGTCTTTAATTCCTCCTGTGGTAATAATCGTACCAATAACCGCTTCATCAATCACTGTCCCCCACAATGTATACATCCCACCATCGAGCACTGTCGGTTGTTTGAGTCCAAGAAGTGAACTCAGCATGCGGTTATCATCAATATCTATGCTTGCACTCAAAAAAGAGCTCATATGCGCCCCTGCTTTTTGTGTAAAGGATCCTGAACCGGTGAATGCAAGCGGATCGAGCTCATTATTTTTTTCATCCACATCAAAGACAACCGCATATTCAAGCTCAAGATCACTCACGAGCGCGCTGGTGAGTTGCTTTGCCAAACTTGGCGGATCAAGCACTAAAATGCTGATCTGATACAGCTTTCGCAAGAGCGAGAGTGTTTTATTTTTTACCGCAAGTTCGAGATTTTGCTTGTAGAGAGACTCGGTAATACTTGCCACTTCGCTCTGCGAAACAGCACCAGTGTCGGCAACGGCGGTATCCTGTTTTTTTAGAGAGAGCAAAGGCATTTGTTAAATTAGCGCAAACTTGATGGAATTTGATCTGCAGTAAGCCCTGACAAAAGGCCAGCTACTGCGTGCTTACACACTTCGTGGCTAGCTTTACCGAAGAGGCGCTGATATTTTGCAACTAATCCGTCTATCACCGCACTTTTATCTTCTTGTTCGATACTCAACACTCCTTGTTCATGTATTTTCAATCCATGTACTTTAGATGCTTCAATCCACGCCAAAGGCCCGATAACAAGCTCTTGCTCTTTGATAATTCGTATTGCGATTTGATTATAGATGTCCATAAAAATTAATTAACTTTCGTTATTTGTAGTTAAAACTTTGGGATCTAAACTGGTAACACCAATAGATAAAATAAACATGGCTACTGTGAATAATAGATCCACCCAACCAGCAGTGTAAAACGTTTCAAGTGTTGTTGTATAAGAGAACGAAAAATCAGCAAGATAATTTGCTATAAAGCCAATAATAATGAAATAGATAGCCCATTTAAATTTCCCCCCTAAATAGCTATATGAAAGACTATAAATCAATGCTGCCAAAGAGAGCACTACAACATCTCCGATTGGATATGCGAGATCAAAAAATAATTTCAAACCACCCCCATCAAGAGAAACATCGAGTACTCCTCCACGACCAACAACTACTAAAAGATAATACGAAATCAAGATAACAAGTATTGGAATAAACAACAACATTGCTTTTCCTTTTGATGATTGTAAAGAATACCTGGCTCCTGTTGCATGTGACAATTGCAACATGCCGACTACCCATAAAGGCCAACTAACTATATAAAACAAATCTGCTATAGACGGATAAGGGACAGCGATCTGCAAATAAATATTGTAATAAGCAAAAATTAAGGTACCAATCCCCCAAGTAAACAAACCAAGGGATAAGAAAAAAACTGATTTCCCCATTGAGCTACTAAAACCTCCCCATCTTTTCGAATTAACAAAACCAAAGAGTGCCCCCAGTACCGGCAACACCCCAAGCATAGCGCCGTAGAAAAAATTTTGAGAGGTATCTTGCATGTGTTGAATGTTTATAGATACCCACCAAATAAACATTGCAACAAAAATAGTAATAATGATTTTCGAATAAAAACTGAGTGAGAAATTTTTCATAATGTATTATGTAAGATTTTTATTACTTATCTTATTAAAAATAAGAAACTAAATTAACACCATAATCATACCACGAAAACACCCTCAATCGTCTATATTGTTTTCAACAGATAGAAAAACTTTCTATCTGTTGAAATAGCTAGAACAAATACCCTTCTTCATAAGGTTGGTTTGTTGTTTTTCAGATAATTCAGAAAATGATGGGATTTTCCCTATGCATTTTTTTTCACCACATTTGCAAGCAACAGTAATCTCATCTGTATGTTTTCCCCATGCAAATTCAGTCATATAATATGCGTAGGTTATTTCTTCATCTTTTTTTATTTTCCGTAAGGCAAAAAGACTAACAAAACCATCTGCACGTGTTTTTGCATACGCGTTTGGATTACAAGAATGATTCCAATACCGTCCTGTCCATTTTTTAGGTACAAAATGTTTATCCTGACCGATCTGAATAGAACAATGAGAGGTTTGCTTTTTTACAATTCTGCCAAAACCGCGTGAGATTTCTTCTCCGGCTTTAAAATCTCTCTTCGCAAAGTGTGTCTGCCCATACCCTTTTGGGGAAAGACCATTACAAACATTTGCTTTATTAAAAATAGTGACTTCTTGTTCTGTCATATGAATTATTATTTTAACATAAAACTATGTAATACGCAAGTATCGCTTAAAAAAAGTTCGCACAAGCAGTAAAAGAATGACCCCATTAGCAATTAACAAATAAAGGGCGTATATCCAATCCTTCTCTGCTATAGAAAACCAAACGGTTATACCGACTGCATTTATACCACTAGCAAGCATTTCAAAACTCCACGCAACAGGATCTTCTTGTTTGGGCTCAAAATAAGATTTCTTAATTGTTGGAATAAGCCCTATAAAATCAACAACAATAGCACCTAGAAGCGCCACAAACGGTGAATTGAAAATAATCCATATTGCAACACAAACTAAGGCTCCGAAAAGACATACTTTATCGATCATTAGGAGACCTGTTTTATACCCATATTTTGGAGACAGCGACTGGATTGCGATAATGAGCGGACCAAGTATATAGCTCAATTGTATCCATGTGTTTTCTTTTGCGTCGAGAGAATAGGAAGATGCAAAAATCAAAATACCGACAAATGTAAGTATCCACCAAGTAGATCGACTTGGTTTCGTTTTTCCTCGAAACGTTGAGACAATATAAATAATATAAGCGCTAAAGGAAACAACCCCCGCTATTATACTTAGGTTTTGTAAGATAAAATTCATTATTCTAAATTAGTTGCTGGGTATCGTGTCCCTCGTTTAATAAAGTTTGTTTCGATATCTTCGAGTTCAAATGTCTTTTTGAAATAATCGAGAATAAATTGCGTATCCATGCCATTAACGCAGGTATAGACATCAGCACTTACAAAACGCCGCTTCGGGAACGTGTGGATACTAATATGGCTCTCCGCAATCACGACAAAACCACTCCAACCGCCTGGGTCTTTAAGTTGATTGTCCGGTGCTTCATATACAACAGGCACGGATAACGTATGCATGTCGAGCTTTGCAGGAAGGTCGCTCAAACATTTTTCAACCAAATTTCGATCATTTAATTTTGCACTATTGCCACCATATCCATCTATCGTTAAATGCTCCCCAAAATTTACTGTTTCCATGATGTAGTAAAGTATAGCATCTCTTATTTAACTACTAAAGAGATTTTTTAAGTTTAATTGCTCGAGCCATAATCCGCTCTCCTATTTTTCCTCAATCAAAAATGCCAGCGTCTTTTTAAATA
>CALRGH010000007.1 GCA_943357245.1 Candidatus Nomurabacteria bacterium | reverse complement strand
CAGACAAAGTCTGCCGCACTTTTGCTTTTCGCTTGCGTTCCTACTTACTATTTACTACTATCTACTTACTACCTCATGTTCACTCGTCACTTTTTCAAAATGTTCATCGGTCTTATCGGCATGATTTTACTCGGGCTCATTGTTCTTGTTTTGGTTAATTTTTATGAGAAAGATTCTGCGCCGGTTCGTATACCAGAAACACGACTATATTAAAGCAGGAGGGCTTTGACAGATTGGATGCTCTCATGGTATTGTCTTTTGGTGCCGTAGACAGCAGGGGACGCAAGTCTTAATATCCTGCCGAGGTCGAAATCATCCACAGATGTGGGTTTCGTCTGCGATACGGCCGGCTCCAATTAAGGAGTGCGGCTATTTATTTTACAAAAAACAATTATGGCAATTACTAAAGAAAAAAAGAAAGCGCTTATCGGAGAACTCGATACGTTGCTCGGCGCAAGTGATTCGCTCGTCTTTGTCTCTTTCAACAAATTAACGGTGAAAGATGCAAATGAGCTCCGTCGCATGCTCTTGGCAGTAAATGTCGGCTACAAAGTTGCTAAGAAAACTCTTTTGAAGCGATCACTCGCGAACAAAAAAGCAGAAGGCGTACTCGCTGACTTGCCGGGAGAAATCGGTGTTGCATTCCTTAAAGGAGGTGACGACATTACGGCTCCAGCTCGAGAAGTGTACAGTTTCTTGAAAGCTCACAAAGATGTCGTCCGTATTGTCGGCGGTATTTTTGAAGGAGTATATAAAGACGAGACGGCGATGATGTCGATTGCGACAATCCCTCCTCGAGAAGTTATGTACGCGCAGTTTGTCCAACTTATCAATTCACCGATTTCTCGCTTCGCAATCGCACTTAATCAGATTGCAGCGACAAAAACGGCTTAATTATTTATTAACTTACTTATTTTATGGAAGAAACAAAAACAATCCCAGCAAAATTCAAGGACATCATTTCAACTGTTGAAACTATGTCAGTCGCTGATCTTCACGAACTCGTGCAGACACTTGAAGCACACTTTGGTGTGTCAGCAAATGCAGTTGCAGCGGCTCCGGCAGCAGGCGCAGGTGCAGCAGCAGAAGAAAAAGATGCATTTACAGTTGTACTTGCAGCAGCAGGTGAACAGAAAATCGCTGTTATGAAAGTTATCAAGGAAGCACTCGGTCTTGGTCTTAAAGAAGCAAAAGACTTTGTTGATGGCGCGCCGATGACTATCAAAGATAATGTGAAGAAAGCAGAAGCAGAAGATCTTAAGAAAAAGATCGAGGAAGCGGGCGGAAAAGTCGAATTAAAGTAAAACAAAAAATCCCACTTCGGTGGGATTTTTTGTTGTCTGATTAATTCCGCAATGGTATCATTCCAGAATGGAACAACCAAAGGAAAATAGTCTTGAAAACAATGAAGCTGAACTAAAAAAGTGTGCTGAGGCGATTTTGTTGTACAGGGCATGTTGCAAAGCTTTTTATGATGATTCTTATACACGATTAGATCAAGAACATTTTGATGAGGCAGTAAAAGAAATGCTTAATAATGAGCATTTTAGGAAATGGTATGAAAGAGAGAGTCAAGACTATGCTCCTGCTTTGATTAATAAGAGAGATGGTGGTGGGCTGCGCCTAGGATCGCCATTTTCAGATAATGACAAATTTAGATATTGGGGGACAGATCAATTGGGTTTAAAAGAAGGTTCAGATATAAATAAAAAATTTTTTATAGCAACTTATTCTGATGAAAATGATCCAGAATATCCAGAATTTCAAGCACGAGTAGCAAAAGCCTTCGCTGACAGAAATCTTCCATTTTATTCAATTAAACCTTAGTAATGATACAAAAAACTCCCATATTGGGAGTTTTTTGTTTGTTTTTGTCTAGTTGCGCAGGATTTTTCATTTCCGTATACTACTGTTCATGATAGAAACTCTAGGAAAGCTGTTTGGGTCGCAGGCACGAGTGAAGGTAATGCGCCTTTTCATGCAAAATCCTGAAACGCCGTTCGATGCAAAAGAAATTGCAAAACGTTGCCGTATCCGTATCGGTGAAGCGCGACGAGAACTCAACCTGTTGATCGGTTCAAATTTTTTAAAGAAGAAACAATTTTCAAAAATTATAGAAGGTAAACGTAAGTCTCGTCGCGTGCAACTTGTAGGAGGATTGCTCAATCAAGAATTTGAATATTTAGATGCGCTCCGTGTACTTGTTGTTGAAGCAAGTCTTATTCAGCCAAAATATCTTATCCGCAAGCTTCGCCCATCCGGAAAATTAAAATTAGTCATTATGGCGGGTGTTTTTACGCATAATCCAGAATCTCGCCTTGATCTTTTGGTTGTAGGTGATAATTTGCGCCGTAAGGTGATAGAAACGGCGGTCCGTGCTATCGAAGCAGAAACAGGCAAAGAGTTGGCGTATGCGGTCTTTGATACATCAGAATTTCAATACCGCATCGATATGTATGACAAACTTGTCTGCGATGTGCTCGAATTCCCGCATGAAAAGTTGATTGATTTGATTGGGGTAAGCGAGAAGATACGAATCTAGTAGCAAGCTACAAGTAGCAGGTAGCAAGGGATGAAACAAATACCAAACAAAAAAAACGTGAGTGCCTTAGGCCCCCACGTTTTTTGCTTTCCCTGCTACTTGCTACCAGTTCCTTGCTACTGCAAATTCGTCCTGTGGAAAAGACAATTCGAGCTGTCTTTTCCACAGGGCGAATTTGCATGCCTTTTAAAGTGCTATACTTAACTCAAGTTTAAAGGTCGACTTTAAACAGCGTATTATTAATAATAAGTCGGCAAATATCATTTGCCATCGGCGTCAGCCGAAATTTCACGATATGTTGATTAACACATGGGGAAGTGTCTTTAGTGCATCACTCCAAAATCTTTGGTGGGGTTTCATTAATTTCGTCCCAAATCTTATCGTAGCCATCGTTATTTTTATTATTGGTTGGGTGATTGCGTCATTGCTTTGTCGTGCAATTGAGCATTTGGTTAATGCGCTCAAAATCGATCGTCTTTTTGCAAGTGCAGGAGTTGACGATGTCTTGCATCGCGCTGGCATGAAGCTCTCGATCGGTGGTTTCTTGGGTGGCGTGGTTAAATGGTTCACTATTGTGGTGTTCCTTATGACATCACTTGAGATTCTTGGCTTGACACAAGTAAATGATTTCCTCCGTGAAGTAGTACTCTCGTACCTTCCACGCGTTATCGTCGCTGCACTTATCTTGGTGCTTGCAACGGTCATTGCAGATGCAATGCGACGTCTTATTCAAGGTTCAGCAAAGGCTGCAAACGTACACTCAGCAAATCTTTTGGGCACTATTGCAAAATATGCTATCTGGATTTTTGCCCTTATCATTGCGCTCGCAGAACTTGGTATTGCATCACAATTTATGCAGATCTTCTTTACAGGAATTGTTGCGCTTATCGCAATCGGTGGCGGTCTTGCCTTCGGTTTGGGTGGCAAAGATGCAGCAGCTCGCTTTATCGAACGTCTTCGAAACGATACAAATTCATCAATGTAAATTTTTGTCCTATCTATCCAAACAAAACCGCCGAAAGGCGGTTTTGTTTTTTTATTGTTTGTTGATTGAGATTGTTTTTTTTCGCTAATCACTAAAGCGAGTCTTCTCTGCAGAAAAAGCCTTGCGCAGTGCGACGGCACGAGCAGAGCAATTTTTCACCAAAAAAATATGCGTGCTTTTTCTGCAGAGATGGCGAGCGACCTTTATCCCCATAATACTCTTTTTTTAAATTAGACGGTGCTATACTGAATAAGCTTATTAATTAATCTCATTTATTTTATATGAATCAAAATACAAATAGTCTTAAAACTATTATTATCGTCGTCTTGTTGGTTATCGTTGGTTATTTTGTGTATATGAACTATGCAAATGAAAAAGCAGGGCAGACAGCAGGGAAGGCTATTATGAATAGTAGATAAATCTATTATTTAACCGACTTATTAATTAATCTCATTTATTTTATATGAATAAAAATACAGATAGTATTAAAACAGTGATTATTGTCGTGCTCTTAGTTATTGTGGGTTACTTTATATATCAAAATTATAGTAATGAAAAAGCAGGGCAGACAGCAGGAAAGTCTATTTTAAATAGTAAATAAATCTATATTTACTAATCTTATTAATTAATCACATAGTATGAATCAAAATACAAATAGTCTTAAAACAGTTATCATAGTTGTCCTTGTCCTTGTTGTTGGGTACTTTATCTATACCAACTATGCAAATCGTGGAGTAGATCAATCTGGACGTATTATCACAAGACCAACACAGACTAAAATGATGGTTGATTGTCGTGATGGAGGATTACATAATGGTTGCCCTTGTACTATTGTTAATGCAGACGGAACTGAAATTGCAGGCACCCTCCAAGGAGATGGCATTGAGGCTGAATGTAAAGCAAATGGCACTGCCGTAGGAGGATCAACAGGTGTCCAAATTAAAAATACTTATACTCAGTAATCTATACTAGGTAGTATTTATGTAATAAAAAGTCAGCACTCGAAAGGGTGTTGACTTTTTTGTTTGTTCTGATATAATGTATCCAAATTACATTTTAAATCATGAACAAATTACTTGCGGTAGTGTTTGTACTACTTGTTACTTGTTCTGTTGCCAATGCGCAGACTAGTAAAAACAAAAAAGTAAGAAAGGTGAATACTTTAGGAATTTCTCCCGCAGGAGCTCCTTCATGCGGTACCGTTGCGTATTGGACTAATCCAATGATTATCAGTGCCTATGCTGGTAAAAGTATTACAGGAGAAAAACTTATTGCATTTTTAAATGATGAAAAGAAGGTGCAAAAATATGCAAATGCATTTGGTTCACAATTTTGTATTCTTGCTATCGAACAGATGGGGATTACAAAAATTATCGTGAAGGATAAAAAAATAACAGAGATGCTCCTTCTTTTACCAAATGATGAGACAATGTTTTGGCCAGATGGAATGAAATTTATTAAAAATTAGTAGTACGATGCTCGTGAGTGTAAAGCCCGTTTTCTTGCAAAAGATATTGCAAGAAAACGGGCTTTTTTGTTTATCCACATCACGATCTTTTGCATCATGGAGGGGTGGTATACTTAATGAGCTTATTAATTAATCTCATTATCGATGAATAAAAACTTGGATTCAATCAAAACAATTATTATTGTCGTACTCGTGCTTATCGCTGGTTATTTTATATATACCAATTACGCAAATCGCCAAGCGGGACAAGAAGGTCAAGTAACAGGTGTTCCTTATGTAAGAGAGTGTAAAGGAAGAACAAGTACCGGATATGAATTTACAGGGACACAAGTTGTGTATCCTGATGGAACAGTTACGCCATGTACAGGGAAAGCAATTGGGCCAACTGAAGGGGCACCAATAAAGACAAATCGGTAAAAATTTAGAGAATGTAATACATAAAAAGTCGAGTGCTCCGCAGGGGAGTGCTTGACTTTTTGTCTTGGTCTGATATAATAGTTTCAAATCTTTTTAAACCATGAAAAAAATGTTTGTAGTGATGGTCATCATGTTTGGTCCTTTCTTGTGCGCATTTGCTCAAGATGGTACTAATGACCCATTGAGTCGCATTAAAGTGTTAGGTGTTTCTCCTTTAGGTAATGCTTCAACCGAGAACTCTCTTTCTTGGAATAGCCCTATGGTGGTTACTGCCTATGCGGTGGAAAGTGCAACACCCACCGAGCTTATGCAATTTCTTAAAAATAAGAAAAACATAGGAATGTGCACTAATTCATTTGGACAACGCTTCTGTTTTTTAGCTGTTGATCCTAAAGAGATAATGCTTGTTGTTATTGATGAAGGTGAAATAGTGGAGAAGTCTTTTTATGCCGGGGGCGATCATTCAATGTATTGGGCAGATGGTATGCATCTTTTATTAAAAGAAAAATAGTTTACCGAAATGAATTTTAAAGCCCGTTTTCTTACAAAAGATATTGCAAGAAAACGGGCTTTTTCTATATCTTTTCCACACCTTTTTTCGACTCCCGTTTAACCCTTATGCCATAAGCTCTAAACCCATAAAAGAGGCGCTTGCCCCTACACCTACTTTGCCATTGTGTTTTTGTTGCAACAATAATATATCCTTGTAAACGTTATATATCTTTACAAAAAGTGCGGATTTTGGTGTATTTACGAAAACACGTTTTGCAACCATGGCAAAGTAGGTGTTTGGGCTTGACTTTGGTTTGCCTACGCGTATAATAGCCCTACGTCTAACAAGGCGTTTTTCTTTGACAATTTTATTGCATTAATTTTGATAACAAGAGCAGGTCACAGTAGAGTCTGTATTTTCTCTTGTTTCGTTTGTTTTTATTTAGAGTTTGATCCTAGCTCAGGATGAATGCTGGCGGCGTGGATAAGGCATGCAAGTCGAACGAATTTTCTTTTTCTGGAGAATGAGATTACATCAAGTTCAAAGGTCGTTGAAAATTAGTGGCGAACGAGGTAGTAACACGTGGGTACGTCCCCTTAAGTCATGAACAACTCACCGAAAGGTGAGCTAATACATGATGGTCCCGAAAGGGTAAAGTTTTAACGCTTAAGGAACGGCCTGCGAAGTATCAGCTAGTTGGTAAGGTAATGGCTTACCAAGGCTATGACGCTTAGGGGAGGTGAGAGCCTGACCCCCACCGATGGGACTGAGACACGGCCCATACACCTACGGGTGGCTGCAGTCGAGAATCTTCCGCAATGGGCGAAAGCCTGACGGAGCGACGCCGCGTGATTGATGAAGTCCCTCTGGGACGTAAAGATCTTTTATGAGGGAAGAAGTTTATTGACGGTACCTCATGAATAAGGAGCTCCTAATCTCGTGCCAGCAGGAGCGGTAATACGAGAGCTCCAAGCATTATCCGGAATTATTGGGCGTAAAGGGTGCGTAGGTGGTTGTGTTAGTCGTGTGTCAAAGCCCCGAGCTTAACTTGGGAAAGGCACAGGAAACGGCACGGCTAGAATATGTGAGAGGTGTACAGAACTCATGGTGTAGGGGTGAAATCCGTTGATATCATGGGGAATACCAAAAGCGAAGGCAGTACACTGGCACATTATTGACACTCAAGCACGAAAGCGTGGGTAGCGAATGGGATTAGATACCCCAGTAGTCCACGCCCTAAACGATGTTCTCTCGCTATACGGAGTATCGACCCTCTGTGTGGCTTAGCTAACGCGATAAGAGAACCGCCTGGGAAGTACGATCGCAAGATTAAAACTCAAAGGAATAGACGGGGACTCGCACAAGTAGTGGATTATGTGGTTTAATTCGACGGTAAACGAAGAACCTCACCAAGGTTAGAAATCTACGTGAAAGGTTCCAGAAACGGAATCCCTCGCAAGACTAGTAGACAGGTGCTGCATGGCCGTCGTCAGTTCGTGGTTTGAATTGTTCCCTTAAGTGGGGTAACGAACGCAACCCTCGTCGTGTGTTATATTTGTCACACGAGACTGCCCCGACCAAAGCGCGGAAGAAGTTGAAAGTTTTTAAAGTTTGTAAAGTTATAAAGTAAACAAAATGTGTTCACTTGATAACTTTCGACTTTATAACTTTATAACTATTTTGTTCGCTTCGGTCGGGGAGGAAGGAGAGGATGACGCCAGGTCAGCATGGCCCTTGATACCTTGGGCTACACACATAATACAATGGCTATAACAACAGGACGCGACGTGGTAACACTGAGCAAATCCCTATAAAAATAGCCCCAGTTCGGATTGAGGTCTGCAACTCGACCTCATGAAGTTGGAATTACTAGTAATCGCAGGTCAGACATACTGCGGTGAATACGTTCTCGAGTCTTGTACTCGGGTCGCCATGCGATCCAGTACGCTAGTAGGTGAAAGTCCTACCTCACTAATTCATAATAGTGAGAAGCGAAATACCAGTCCATGTTGCGTGAGCAATTTGGGTGAAGGGGTAAAGTAGCATCTTGTAGCTTGAATGTTAATTTAAAGGCATATATCAAAGGTGATCCTGCGAGTACATGGAGAAACCTTTTATGAAAAATTTGATATATGTATCGTGACATCGAGATGTAAGAAAAATGTGTATTGGGTTACCGTGGGAGATCTTGCAGTATCCTCGTTGTGGTATACACACCGAGAAGTTATATTAGTAATGATATAATGGTGATATGCAAGAAGTCAGCAGCGTTCGTAGTACCAAGAGGAAAGATGCTCGGGTTAATCCGAAGCTAGAATTTCCGATTGGGAAGGAACAAATTCAAAGGAAAAAATTAGATCCACAATATGTCGCAGGATTTATTGATGGAGAAGGATCTTTTTCAGTTAGTATTGGGAAGCACAAAACGTTGCGCCGAGGTTTTGAAATTAGGCCGGAGTTCGAAATCGAATTACGGAAAGATGATCAAGAAATTCTCGAGCGCATTTGTGTGACTATCGGCATTGGAAGAATATATGATTGCTCATACGAGCGATATGGATGGTATCCGCATGCGAAGTATAAAATTACAAGCATCGGCAACCTGACAGAATATTTATTTCCATTTCTAGATAAACATCCATTACAAGCGAAAAAGAAGAAATCCTATCTACTTTTCAAGCAAATAGTTTTGATGGTTTGTACCAAAGAACATTTGTCTGATCAGGGATTTAATAAAATTGTAAAACTTCGCGATGAGCTGCGTGCTCTCGGGAAGAAAGCTAAAACTTATTCTGGCATGATAAGTGAATTCGATAAGAAAATCGAATAAGCAACCTTTGGAAAACGCGAGGGTGCGGGAAAACCGCTTGCCCCGTGTTGAAGAGAAGTGTAGTGGTAACATTACACAACATCAAATACCGCCCGTCAACTCAAGGGAGCCGGTAATACCCGAAATCTCTCCACAAGGAGGGCCTACGGTAAGATCGGTGACAGGGAGTAAGTCGTAACAAGGCACGGGTAGCGGAAGCTGCTCGTGGAATCATTCAATGTGAATCGTTTTGACCCATCGGTATGATGGCTCTCAAAACTTATCGGTTGATACCAACATTTTTTAAATGTTCGGATAGGCCAGAAACGTAGCGCCTTAAAAACGTTTTGACAGCCGGAAAGACGGTACAAACGAAACAATAGAAAGTACAGATTGTTTTCAGGTTTTAATGCAATAAAATTCAAGATAAGAAAATCAAAAATCACCCTTACGGGTGATTTTTGATTTTCTTAATGTATTAGATTATAATGGATAGATATGTCATACGAATCATTTGAGCAAAAAAATAACGTTGAGCGAATGTTAGATCAAGTTAAAGAGCTATCCAACGATGAGATCATAGAATTAATGGGAAGAATGAAGTCACTTATTCAAGAAACACCAACCAAGCCTACTGAGCAGTCGATTATTGGAGAAAAAGTGGAAGCAGAGAGTGAGTATATTGGGTATAAAGAATACGATAAAAAATTCCAGTATTTTGATCAAGGAGATGGTACTACATTTACTCCAGGTGAAAATGATACAGAGAATGGTTTTTCTTACAATTCCGAGACAGGAGAGGTACTTCCTTTGAGTGCTGGGTGGGCATACATTAGTACTAATCCGAATCTTTTTTTAAGTAAAAGTTTTGATTATGGTAGTCGTGAAATATTTACCACTCCAGCTGAAAAACTTAAGTTCAAACCAGCAAAATTAGATAAAAATGGGAGAATTATTCAAAAAGGAGAAATAAGTCTATCGTAGTCTAGTTAAATTAGAGTAAAAAGCCACCCAAGGGGTGGCTTTTTTGTTGCGCTCTTTACAGTGGGATGAAACTGTTTCTTTTACGAAAAAATACCTCAAAATTGAGTTATCCACTGTCTGTTTTTGGTGCGTTTGTTGCTAAAATGGTACTTGTCATCGCGTTGCTTCTCTACTTACTATTTACTACTAACTATTTACTAGCATGCCACTCACGCTCATCAAGAAACGCTCCGGTTCGATTGTTGATTTTGACCAATCGCACATTGAAGTTGCCATAAAAAAAGCATACGATGCGACAAGTATCACCATCACGGATAGTGATGTTACAGAACTTGCAAATAAAGTAGTGAGCGCAATCGAAATAGTGTTTGGTGAAGGTGAAGAAGCGCGCGTTCCTTCAGTTGAAGATATTCAAAATGAAGTTGAGCGTGTTATCGCAGACCGCGGAGATTTTTTGGTTGCAAAAGCATACATTCTCTATCGCCAAGAACGTGCAGAAGTACGGTTTGAACAACAGCAAGCACTTTTGGAAAAAATTGATCGCGCAGAAATCAAAGTTAAAACTCGTTCAGGAAAAATTATTCCATTTGATATTAAACAGATTGAGAAGGCAATTGAAAATGCATGTATTGGTTATGAAAAATGTGTTGATGTGCCAGAAATTGTTGCTGCGGCAAAATTAAATATCTATGATGGCATCACGACAAGTGAAATCAATAAAGCAATTGTCATGGCGCTCAAGACTCGTGTCGAGCGCGATCCTGCATTTGCATTTATCACTGCACGATTTCTTTTCAATGACCTTTACAAAGAAGTAATCGGCGTTGATGAATATTCAAAACACTTTATTTCACTTCACGAAAAAGGATTTGCTGATTCGATAGCAAAAGGTATCGCCGACAAACGCCTTGATACAAAGATGGCGGATTTTGATTTACCACGCCTTGCAAAAGCACTCAAACCAGAACGTGATCACTTATTTGAATTCATGGGTGCGCAAATTTTATATGACAGATATTTCCTCCGCGACCATGAGCAAAAGTTTCTAGAAACACCGCAATATTTCTGGATGCGTATTGCGATGGGACAAGCGCTTGTTGAAGAAGATAAAAATGAAAAAGCTATCGAATTTTATGAGACTATTTCACAAATGTTGTATGTGCCATCAACACCGACACTGTTACACTCAGGTACTGCGCATGCACAGATGAGTTCTTGTTTTCTTACCTATACTGAAGACGATTTGCATCATATTTTCCACTCAATCGGTAACAATGCACAGCTCGCAAAATGGTCCGGTGGTGTTGCAAATGACTGGACAGCAATTCGCGGTACCAACGCGTTAGTAAAATCCATCAACACTGGCTCACAAGGTGTCATCCCATTTTTGAAAATCGTCGATGCGACGACGGCGTCTATCAATCGCTCCGGCAAGCGCCGTGGTGCGACGTGTGTGTATCTTGAAACATGGCACATCGATATTGAAGAATTTTTAGACCTCCGCAAAAATACTGGTGACGAACGACGTCGCACCCACGATACCAATACCTCAAACTGGATTCCTGACTTGTTCATGAAGCGTGTTGCGGAAGATGGTGATTGGACACTTTTTTCTCCAGAAGAAACACCAGATTTGCATGAAATTTACGGTAAGAAATTTGAAACTGCTTATGTGCAATATGAAAAGATGGCAGACGAAGGAAAAATTCGTTTGTTCAAACGGATGAAAGCGCAAGAATTGTGGCGCAAAATGATCATGATGATTTTTGAAACAGGTCATCCATGGATGACATGGAAAGATCCAATGAACATCCGCTCTCCGCAGGATCATGTCGGCGTCATTCACAGTTCAAACCTCTGTACAGAAATTGCACTTAATACCTCAAAAGATGAAGTTGCGGTGTGTAATATTGGCTCGATGAACCTCGTTCGTCATTTTAATAATGGTGCACTCGACAGAGAGCTTATGGCTAGTACTATTAAGGTTGCAATGCGTATGCTCGATAATGTGATCGATTTGAACTTTTATCCAATTCCTGAAGCAGAATATTCCAACAAAAAACACCGTCCTGTCGGTCTTGGTATTATGGGACTGCAAGATTTATTCTTTGATTTGAATATCAATTTCGATTCAGAAAAAGCAGTCGAGTATTCTGATGAGCTCATGGAATTTGTCTCGTGGCATGCAATTTATAATTCTGCGATGCTCGCAAAAGAAAAAGGTGCATATGAGACGTTCAAAGGATCAAAATGGGATAGAAGTATTTTCCCGGTAGACACCATCAAGATTCTTGAAGATGAGCGTGGTATCCCAACAAACATTGCACCAACGGGTAAAATGGATTGGGCACCTGTTCGACAAGCAGTTAAAGAATTTGGTATGCGCAATTCGAATACTATGGCAATTGCGCCGACAGCGACGATCGCGAATATTTCTGGTTGTTTGCCGTCAATTGAACCAATTTACAAAAATATGTACGTGAAGAGTAATTTCTCCGGTGAGTTTACCGTGGTGAACTCATACTTAGTAGAAGATTTGAAAACGCTGAATTTGTGGAATTCGGATGTGCTTGAAAAAATAAAACACTTTGATGGCAAATTGGATGAAATAGATGAATTGCCAAATTGGGTGAAAGCAAAATATAAAGAGACATTCCAAATCGAACCACACTGGGTTATTGCGCATGCTGCACATCGAGGAAAGTGGATTGATCAATCACAATCAATCAATCTTTTCATGAGTACACAGTCTGGTCGTGCTATCTCAGATACCTATATGGAAGCATGGACTGCAGGACTTAAGACTACGTACTACCTTCGTACACTCGCTGCCTCTTCAGTGGAGAAATCAACGATCGACATCAATAAATTCAAAGACCAAAAGCCGAATGCTGATGCTGCATCGCTCGCGCAAACAATTGTCATGAAGCCAAAAGTTACGGTGTTTAAAGACGAATCATGCGAATCATGTCAGTAATATCAGTTAATCTTTAATAATTCCATGGCTGATAAAAAAATCCTCAATAACTCTTCTACCGATCCAAACAAGATTCTCCCGATGACGTACAAGTGGGCGCGCAAGCACTACAAAGATGGTGTGTCCAACAACTGGACGCCAGATGAAGTGAGTATGCAGAAAGATGTGGAAACATGGAAAGCGCCGAATGGTCTTTCTGATGACGAGCGCCGCCTCATTATGTGGAATATGGGATTTTTCTCTACTGCAGAATCACTCACCGCAAACAATATCGTGCTTGCTATTTATCGTCACATCACCAATCCTGAATGCCGCCAGTATCTTCTCCGTCAAGCATATGAGGAAGCAGTGCATACCGACACCTTTATCTATTGTTGCGATAGTTTGGGGCTTAATCCAGACGACGTGTATTCGATGTATCAGACGATTCCATCCATCAAAGCAAAAGATGACTTTGTGGTGGATATGACGAAGTCTATTTTTGATGATAATTTCAAAACTGACTCGGTAGAAAATATTCAAAAGTTTGTGCATGATTTGGTGGGGTACTACATCATCATGGAAGGCATTTTCTTTTACGCAGGATTTGTCATGATGCTTTCATTCTTGCGTCAAAATCGTATGACCGGTGTTGCAGAACAATTCCAATATATCTTGCGTGATGAATCTGTCCACTTGGCATTCGGTGCGGATCTTATCAATACGATTATTGAAGAAAATCCAACTATTTGGACGAACGAATTAAAAACAACGATTACAAATAATATTAAAAAAGCGGTTGATCTCGAAGTCGCCTATGCAAAAGACTGTCTTCCTCGCGGCATTCTCGGTTTGAACGCAGATGCTATCAAAACATATATTGAATACATCGCTGATCGACGATTAGAAAGAATTGGCTTAGAAAAAGTATATGGTTCAGAAAATCCATTTCCATGGATGAGCGAAATCATCGACCTCCGCAAAGAAAAGAATTTCTTTGAGACGAGAGTGACGGAGTATAAGAGTGGGGGAACATTAGAGTGGTAGGGAAGGCAAAAGTAGCTGTGGACTGATAGCTAGTAGCTAAGGTTTCCGGACAAAAACAAAAGGGTTGAATTTTGCAAAGCAAAATTCAACCCTTTTGTTATCCTGAACTTGATTCAGGATCTAGGCGGAAAATAAAAAAAGCCGTAATTATGATTACGGCTTTTGCAACAGAAGATATTTTAAGTTGGAATATTCACACTTTCTAAATCAATTTTAAAAGTCCAGCAGTGATATTCGTCATCAGTGGCTTTATTATGGATATATTTTTTTGCCGCAGTTGCAATATAACCAAGTTCGAGAGCTTTATTTAAAGCATAGTCTCTTTTTTCCGGTGAGTCTGCAAAACACCAAAGATAACGATAGGGCTCCTTTCTCGCGCTACTTGTTTCCTTGTTAAATATATTATAGAAAGTAATTCCAAGATCAAGATTACTCATTTGATTTTGAACATATTCATTTCTTATTCGCCATTTTTTTTGGTCTTCTTTATTTAGTTTTACCATCTGTTGAATTTTGTTGTATAATATCATATTTTGTATACTTGTCAAGTTATCCAATATGCGCTACTATAAGGGAGTCCGTACCAGACAATCGCGTTTACCGAAAGGTAAATGAGGAAAGTCCGAACACAGGTGTACGCAAGTACACAGCAAGGTAGCGGGTAACGCCCGTCGCGAGCAATCATAGAGGTGCGAGCAGAGACGTCGAGAACTGAAAAGTTCGAGACGCCCAGCACTTAGCAATAAGTGCTGGGCGAGTTCCAGTGGTAACACCGGAAGTGAAACGGCAAAATCCTTACCCCTGTGCAAGGCCGTGCCGCGCGCTTCGCGCGCGGAGTGCTGCTTGAGGTGATTGGTAACAATCATCCCAGATAAATGATTGTCGCCAATTTTGTTCGCCAAAGGCGATTACAAAATTGAGCGCTCCGATTTGGATCGGAGCATAATTCCGACCAATGTCGGAATACTCAATTTTGCGACACCTTTGGTGGGCAAAATTGGTACAGAATTCGGCTTATCGGTACGAACACTACATGAAAAACACTTGGTGCAAACCAAGTGTTTTTCTATGCTAAAATAATCACATGACAGAATGGTATAAAAAGATAAATACATTTTTTGATAAATTTGAAGATCGCATTCGCGGATGGCTTTCGCATCGGCCGATTCTTTACACCTTTATTGCCGGCGTTGCAGTTGTGTTATTTTGGCGTGGGGTCTGGCATACCGCAGATACTATTCCTTGGCTTACCGGCCCTGTCTCTATGATTATTGCCATAGTTATATTGCTTGCTATCGGCGTATTCGTCTCTGAATTCGTGGGCGATATGATTATTATGTCGGGGATTAAAAAAGAAAAGAAAGTTATCGATAAGACAGAAGATGAAGTAAAAGAAGAAATGATGCGTATTGATAAAATTGAAACAACGCTTGAGAAAATAGAGGAAAGCATCGATACAATTCGCGAAGAACAAGATATCCACCATCGTTCGTAATTTTTATTTGACAAGACAGAAGCTATCTGATATACTCTTTTTGTGAGTGAATGGCCCGCAGTTTTAAACAACACAAACATTGGCACAACTTCCCCGCAAGGGGATTTTGTGTTTTTGGAAGGCTGTTATGAATAGCCTTCCACCCGAGCATTTTTTTCTGAAAATGCTTTAGGGTGAATGTGTCTCTAAACCCTAGACCCTAACCCCTCCTTTTGCTATACTCTTTATGCAGCCGTTGTCGTGGTACATGGCTCTCGGCTGCACTCACTCAATGTTTGTGGTGGAGCTAGCACCCGAGAGCTTTGCATCACGATAATCAAAAAAGACCGACGTTTTGTCGGTCTTTTTTGATGTGCGCTCATGTCGCATATGTTGCGGATACAGACACGAACAAATGAATGAAAAGCAAACTGCTTTGCTTTTCATCTGGTACTGTAGGTAATTGCCGATGCGAGGTTTCCGAGCAGGCAATAAGCGAGCATCCCGTAGGGAAAACGGCACTGTTTGAGCGAAGCGAGTTTGCCGTTTTAGTGAGGATGAATTTCGTGAGTGTGTAGACGCAACATTGGCGAGGTCTTTTTGGTTACTTTTTTGGCGGCAAAAAGTAACGAGATTTTGTATTAAAAATTATTTCCGATTTATTTAATCAAACAAACAAAAAACCCCTTGATAGGAGGAGTCTTTTGTGTGGACATAAGAAGGACTAGCTTCGCTTTTTCTTTGCAGCTGCCTTTTTCTTTCCCTTCTTTGCTGCTTTCTTTTTCTTTGCCATAATAAATTTTTTATTACAATAATTAATTTGTCATGATGCGACCGCACACACAACTGTGTGTATCACCACGACGACTTACAAATACATTATGTAATAATTTATAATGCAATACAATATTTTTTTCATCACATGTGTGGATAACTCACGAAAATATTTTTTGGAAATAAAAAATTATAAATTTATTTTAAAGAAATATTTGTTTTTTTAAATATAAATAAGTTTGTCACTTTTTCTCCGCGAAAAATCCCTTTGTTCCTTTTTATCCACTAAAAAGGAACCGAAAAAATCGTTCGCTGTGCATTCGACTGCACACTCACGAAATTCAAGCAACTTAACATTCCTAACTCGCTTCGCTCAAACAGAGGAATGTTTGCTGCGCAACAGTTGCTTTCATTTGTTCGTGTACGCATTCTCATGCAAGGCGAACCTTTAACACACGGGAAATTTATGCTCATTTGTTCATGCGGTCACAAGGACAATAGGCGAATAAAAACAACGGAAATAGTCTTCAAAAAATAGGGCAAATATGCTATAATCAGCATTCATATGGCATTTTTGGGAATAAAACTATTTGACGCAGACGCGAAATTTGTGGCTAAAATCCAGCCACTCGTCAAAAAAATAAACGCATTAGAACCTGACATGGTGGCACTTTCTGATACAGATTTTCCTGTTAAAACGCAATCTCTTAAAGAACGTCTCGCACAAGGAGAATCGCTCGATGCCATTTTACCCGAAGCATTTGCGCTTGTACGTGAAGCATCAAAACGCACCCTCGGTCAGCGTCACTACGACGTACAACTTACGGGCGGTATCATTCTCCATAAAAATAACATTGCCGAAATGCGCACCGGTGAAGGAAAAACATTGGTGGGAACACTGCCTGTGTATTTACATGCGCTCGCTGGGAAAGGAGTACACGTGGTGACCGTCAACGATTACCTCGCACGACGTGATGCGGATTGGATGGGACAGATTTATGCATTCCTTGGTCTCTCTGTTGGTGCAGTCAACGGACAAAACATTTCATACCTCTACGACAAAAATAATAAAGACGAATCCCAAGATGAAACTCGAGATGAGACAGGGAGTTTCAAGGTCGCCTACGAATTTCTTAAACAGTGTTCTCGTCGTGATGCATATAATGCAGATATCACGTATGGTACAAACTCAGAATTTGGTTTTGATTATTTGCGTGACAACCTCGTCTCTCAAAAAGAACAACTTGTTCAGCGTGGGCACTATTTTGCTTTGGTGGATGAAATCGACTCTATTTTAATCGACGAAGCGCGCACACCGCTTATTATTTCCCAAGAATCAGCAGATAGTGAGAAACTCTATGATACGTTTGCGCGTATTGCAAAACAGTTGGTAAAAGATACTGATTACACTATTGATGAAAAATTTAGCTCTATCAGTATGAGTGATGCGGGTATTACTCGCGCAGAAACACTTCTTGGTATCACGAATATTTATACAGAGAAGGGAATCAAATATGTACACCACTTAGAAACAGCGGTGCGTGCAGAGGCTCTCTACCACAAAGACAAAGAATATGTCGTCAATCCGTCAGCTGACGGAGATGAAATTATTATCGTTGATTCTTTTACCGGTCGTCTTCAACCGGGCCGCAGATGGAATGAAGGACTTCACCAAGCAATTGAAGCAAAAGAAGGAGTGAAAATTCAAAAAGAAACTCGTGCCGCTGCGTCTATCACGTACCAGAACTTTTTCAAACTCTACGACAAGCTCGCCGGCATGACGGGTACTGCAAAAACTTCTGAAGAAGAGTTTTTGAAAGTGTATGGTCTTGCGGTGGTTGTGGTGCCGACCAATAAAAAAATTGCTCGTACTGATAGAACAGATCTTATCTTCCAAACAGAAAAGGGTAAGATGAAAGCGATTGCAAAAAAAGTGAAAGAACTCCACGATGCGGGACGCCCTGTGCTTATCGGTACTATTTCTATTGAGAAAAATGAATTACTCGCAGCGTACCTTGCAAGCGAAGGGGTGCCACACGTATTACTCAATGCAAAGAATCACGAACGTGAAGGTGAGATTATTGCCAATGCAGGTAAACGCGGATCGGTAACTATTGCTACCAACATGGCGGGTCGCGGTGTGGACATCAAACTTGGCGGTACAGAAGCAACTAGAGAAGAATCTGCATTTGTTCGCGACACCAACGGATTGTTTGTGCTCGGTACCGAACGCCACGAAGCACGACGCATCGACAACCAGCTTCGTGGTCGCGCAGGACGTCAAGGTGATCCGGGCGAAACGCAATTTTTCGTATCACTTGAAGATGATCTTATGCGTGTGTTCGGTGCAGACCGTATCAAGCATATGATCGGCAGATTTAATATTCCCGAAGATGAGCCGATTGTGAATGGACTTATTTCAAAGACGCTCGAATCAGCACAAGCAAAGATCGAAGGGTTCCACTTTGATTCTCGAAAATATACCTTTGAATATGACAGTGTGCTTAACCATCAGCGTAAGACTATTTATGAGCGGCGTCGAAAACTTCTCTTTGCTGAGGAGGATGCAATCCGAGCATTCTTGGAAAAAGTTACAGAAGAATATCCAGAGGCAAATACTATTGTGGAGGAAAAAGAAAAGGCAATCGGTGCGCCGTCATTCCTCGAAACCGCTCGTAGAATTATTCTTTATTCAACAGACATTCTTTGGTCAGAACATTTGGAAAGCATGGAATATCTCCGTGCGTCGGTAAATCTCCGTGCATATGGACAACGTGAGCCACTCGTGGAATATAAGAAAGAAGGTCTCCAGTATTTCAAACAACTTGAGGCGTCTATTCGTGGGCAGGTGTTTGAACTCATTAAAACGATTGATATTTCAAAGAAACCTGTATTACAAGAAGAACAGCCGGTTCCGTTAACATCACCAACAGGGGATACACCCAAAGTCGGTCGCAATGACCAGTGCCCATGTGGAAGTGGAAAGAAATACAAGAATTGCCATGGGCGCTAGCGCGCAGTAGCAAGGAATTAGTAGCAAGTAGCAAGGGTTTTCGGATATAAGGATAAGAAAAGCAGGATTTGGCGAAGCCAAATCCTGCTTTTGCTTTCCATGCTACTTGCTACCAGTCCCATGCTATAAAATAGCACTATTTTATCTCATTTTCGTCAACCAGCATATCCCAAAATACCCTTACAAAATAAGGGTTTATTTGATTTGACACTACCCAAAATAGTGGTCTAACTATTGACTTTTGTATTCAAGTATGCTAGTATATTGGTAGATCCACTGTGATAAGGTTTACCTTAAAAACAGAGGATTTTTTGCATCTTAGGGCAACTTTAAGGGTTACTCTTATGCAGATTTGAAAAAATGTTTTGCGGAACACAACCGCTACATTATGCAAAAAACAACAATAAAAACCGTGCTCCAGAACTTTGTCGTATTTCCTATTTTGGCGACAAACTTCCTTTTCTCTCCTTTTGGAGCGACGGGAAGTTTCCAACTGGCACTGCTTACTCCGAATCTAAATCAGGCCCCTGTTTCTCTGGAAACTGTTAACCTACAGAAAATTCAGCAAGAACAGGCTACTAAGATTGACGCGTATTTCGCTAAATATGATATGCCCCTTGAAGGATATGGTATGGAATTCGTTAAGGCTGCATACGAGAACAATATTGATCCGTTCCTCGTTCCTGCAATCGCCGTCCGCGAATCTACTGGTGGAATTCATGCGTGTAAGAGCGACAAGTTCAATGCGTACGGCTGGGCTTCATGTAAACGAAAGGTTCCCTTTACGTCTTACAATAACGCCATTGAAACTCTTGCGTTAAACCTTGGGGGAAACAACCCTAAGACTGAGCACTATTACAAAGGAAAAACAACGTTTCAAATTTTACAAACGTTCAACCCTCCTCATGTTGTAGAGCGATATGCGCACCAAGTTATAGACATCATGGATACTATGGCAACAATGGAAGTTTCTTCCGAAATTGCAATGAATAGTTAATCTTATACAAGAGCAGAGAAAGCAGCCACATTGTGGCTGCTTTCTGCGTGTTGTAGGAAAAGTTATACGCTTGGGCCAAAAGTTTTATCTATAACGCTTTCATTGAAGCAATCATAGAGAAAAGTATAGAAAGCGGCGTTACTCAATCCTGAAGGATTGTCTGTCCCTGTTGGGTTAACCGGAGAGTAGTCGGGGAGTAGGTTTCCTGTTGATTCTTTGGAGACAGTCTTTGTTCCTTTGAGGTCGTCTTTTTTTTTTCGAGCCATAGCTTGTGTATTTGAACCCTATTATGCCCTTATTTTATAAGCTTGTAAAGCACCCCCGGGGTCTTGACTTTTGTATTTGGGTAGTGTATAATGGTGCTAAATAAACAAAAAAAGAATAAACCATGAAAGAGATAAAATTCTTGTTACTGACCGCGATGTTCGCCGTTATAACCTCTGTCTCGTCTGCCCAAGGGCAAGCTGACATTAAAAAGCAATCAGGTGAGAGAACTTACGCCGATCTTAGTCCTGCTACTGTTACTCAAGTAATGGATGGCATGCGTACTTATCAGACATGGACAGTGAATCCTTCTACTGGAAATTATTTTTCTTTAGTTTCCACTCAGGATGAAATTTTCACCTTAATGGAATACATTATGGATTCTCTTAAACTTAGAGATGAAAACTGGCAGGATTACGCATTTGTTATGGAATGTGTACCATTAAATAGTGTGTTTATCAAAGAATTGATGTATTCGTACAAAAATTCTGAACGCATTAAAGGTCAGATCCAGAAAGAGAATGATGACATTGCAAAAGCAAAGAAAACAATTGCATCCTCAAAGGGTTCCGTGAAGCGTCAAGCAAAAAAGGATTTAAAATCCGCATTGCAAAAACAAATTGCCGGAGAAACAAAGAGAGGTGAAGAATTTCAAGAAGCACTTAATTTGCTTACTGAGATGAAAGGATTAGGATTCGGCTATCTGAAAGGAATTGCATTGGTTAAGATAACAGATATTATTACCAATGGATTACCCAACAGAGAGTACGACGGAAATGGTTCCAGCACGAATAATTCTGGTCAGAATAATAAGCAGAATAATACTTCTCCTCAGAATCAGTCTGGTAACGGAAATAACCAGAAGACGAAGCCCAAAAGTAATTTGCCGAAATAGTTGTTGTTTTAGTTTTGAGTTGAGTGAACCCTTCGAATTTATTCGAAGGGTTCTTTTTATATTAAAATAACCATCAACAACACAATTGCAAGGACAATCCGATACCAGCCGTACACACCGACACCATTTTTTTTCATGTGGGCAATAAACCATTTTGCAGAAAAATACGCGACGATAAACGAAACGATACCACCAACAAGGAGGAGTGGAATACTTCCCGAGGTAAGAACATCTCGTGTTTTATAGAGATCATACAGCGTTGCTGCGGCGATAGTCGGGACCGCAAGCATGAACGAGAAGTCTATGACAGACGCTTGTTTGTATTTTTGTAAGAGGCCACCAATGAGTACGCCACCAGATCGGGAGACGCCAGGAATGAGTGCGAGTGCTTGAAAACAGCCGAGTGAAAATGCGCCCCACAATGTGAGCTCTTTTTCACCTGGCTTTTTTGCTTCTCTTGTTTGCATCACGAGCAAAAGAATACCACCGATACCAAGCGCAACGGCAATCATAAGGAGTGACCCACCGAGCAGTCGTTTGACGAATGGGTACAGGATAAATCCTGCAATCGCTGTTGGAATGAATCCAATAGCAAGTTTTGGGAATGTTTCTTTGGTGAAAAATCGTTTCAAGCCAAATAAGGTAACGACGGCAATGATTGCACCCAATTGAATAGCAATGGTAAAGGTGGTTTCAAATGCAGAGGATGGTATGCGGAGTATTTTTTCGACAATAAGCAAATGTGCAGTTGAAGAGACCGGAATAAATTCCGTGAATCCTTCGACGATGCCTAGAATGATGACGTGGATGAATGACATGTTAGTAAGTAGATAGTAGATAGTAGATAGTAGTAAGTAGGAGGACAAAAAATCAAAATAATTCGGAGAGCCAGGCACAAGACACAATTGCCGCTGTTTCAGCACGGAGGATTCGAGCGCCGAGATTGTGTATGGCTATACCTGATTCTTTCGCATGAGTGAGTTCGTCAGGATGCCATCCGCCTTCGGGACCGATGAAAATTGTTTCTGTTGCGCTATCTTTTGTAAGGCGTGTACCTGTTGGATCGAGAAGAATTGCATTATGGCCAAAGAGTTCACATGCGCGTACAAATGACATGTACTCAACACTTGGGATCCTACCACGACCAGATTGTTCGGATGCTTCTTTTGCAATCAATCGTAATCGTGGAAGTGGCACGCCTTTTTTGATGGTGTGTTTTGTCTCCAGTAGAATGATATGCGACATGCCAAGTTCCGTCGCTTTTTGGACGACGAGTTCGGTATTTTCACGTTTGAGTACGGCGACCGCAAGAGTGAGCGGAGTAATAGGTTCACTCATGACGTCTCGGTGATTAGTCAGCATGAAGACACCTTCTTTTTCTGAAAGGGAACTAATGAGCGCATCTGTTTCTTTTCCGTGTTCGTTTACAAACACAATTGCATCACCAGCTTTTTTACGAAGGACGCGTTTTAATTGATGAAGAAGTGGTTTATCGGTCACCGTTAACATCTGTGCCGTGTTTTCAAATGATATAAAAAATCGGTCGATTCTCATGAAGGGAATGGTACATGGCTTTATGTCGGTTGTCCACAGTAGTACGGAGGGCTGCTACTTTTAAGAGTTGATTTGAATGGTATACTTTGGGTATTATCATTTAGCTCCGTTTTACGGTTCTATTATTATGCAATTTTTCAAAAATCCCGAGTATAACGCACTGAAGATGGTGTTTATGCTTTTTTTCTTTATTTTAGTTAGCGTATTTGCGCTCGGTAATGTCGCTGATCGACAAGCGGGCAACACAGCACGGGTACTTCCTGAAACGACTACTGTAAAAAAGGATCGCCCATGGCGCGGATTTGCAGAATTGCAAGCTGACGGGAAATTAAATGGCCGTACACTTACCGATATGCTCGAAGTTACGATTTCTTACGATACAACTAACCAAAACACAGCGACAATTGACACACTCGTCGTTAAAAAAGCATTCACTCCGAGAGCAAAAAATGACCAAAAAGGATTTAAAATTCAAACAGTAGACACTGCTGGTAAAGTTATTACGTCACAGTTGATAAGAGTGCAGAAAACAGAGATCAGTATAGTCCCTCCTCAAAATGGTAGCATGACAGGTAAAGAGGGTATTGAATCGAGTAAAGGAAGTGTGGTCGTTCTTGTCCCTTTTGTTGAGAATGCAACGACAGTGCGAGTAGTTAATACACAGGGTGCCGTGATTGTTGCAAAGTCGCTTGTTGGTGTTACTCATTTGAATAATACACCGACGTTTAAAGCACTTGATGGTAGAGAATTCCAAAAGAGTACGCGCATGCCGGAGCAAAAAGCGCAAAGTTCTTTATTTGCAAAATCAGTATTGGCTGCAGGTGATCCGACAAAATATGAATTTGTATTTATTGGCAATGGATATAGTAGTGCACAGCTTGCACAATTTCATACTGATGTAAATACTTTTGTTAATAAAATTACGACGATAGAACCAACAAAGAGTCGCGCATCCCAACTTTCGTTTGCGTATGTAGACAATACAACCGATCTTAGTTGTGTACACCAAGCATCTCCACCAGATGGAAGACTTGTTATTTGTAACAATACTCTGGCAACACAGCTTGTGAATACATCTGGTGCTCCTTACGATAAAATTGTCATCATAAATAATGAGCCAAACTATTACGGAGGTTCTGGTGGAACAATACCTGTTGCGTACAATGGGTCAGATGGTCCGATTATGATCGTGCATGAGGCTGTCGGACATTCTCTTGGACAACTTACCGACGTGTATTCATATGGGATGACAGGAGTTATTGATAACCTCGTGCATGCTAATAACTGTTATGCAGGGACACCACCAGCATCAACGTGGAGCGGTATGGTGGGTAGCGCAGATTATACTGCTATTTGTCAGAATACAAACTGGTATGATGCAGGAACCAGTGTTATGGATACTCTTGGGGTTGCGTATTTTACTGCCCCTGAACAAAAAAGCATAAATACACAGCTTGATATATATGCTGGTGCATTTTCAGACGTTTCTAATCCAACAGTTTCTATTACAAGTCCTGCAAACAATACTATTGTCACCACTGAAGATTTTGTAACTGTCTCAGCAACCGCTTCAGATAACTTAGGAGTAGCACGTGTTGCGTTCTCTCTAGATGGAACACTTATAAAAAATGTATATTTACCACCATATTCATTTACGTTTCTTAATTTTCCAAGCGGGACTCATTCAATCCAGGCTCGTGCATATGATGCACAAAATAATGCTACAACGTCGACTATTTCAGTTACTCGTAGTGCAAGTAGTGGTGACACAACCGCACCGACAGCGCCGACAAATCTAACTTCTTCCAACGTGACTGTATCGAGCGTAGTGCTTACATGGGGGGTCTCAAGTGACAACATTGCAGTGTCTGCATATGATGTGTATCAAAACGGAACATTGCTTACTTCAACACAGCAAAATACGTATACCCCGTCTGCACTTACTGGAAGTACTGCGTATAGTTTTTATGTGAAAGCACGTGATGCTGCAGGGAATATATCTTCTGCAAGCAATACGATAAGTGTGACGACGCAGTCAATAAATAACGGCACAACCGTGATTACAAATCCAACACAAGGACAAGTCATTGCTCCCGGAGTAGTAACTCCTATCAATGTCACTGCTCCAGCAAATGCAACAAGTGTTCGTTTTTATCAGCAGTTCAATTCGTTTAGTGTATTTGATATTGGAGGAGATATTACATTGCCATTTAGTACAAACTGGACACCTCAATCTCAAGGAACATATACTTTTACTGCAAATTCATACGCAGGGAGTACGCTTATTGGTACAAGTAATCCTGTAGTGGTCACTGTAGGATCAGTTAGTGCTGATGTAACAGCTCCAAGTACTCCGACAAATCTTATATCACCATCAAAGACGGCGTCTTCCGTTTCGCTTTCATGGAATTCATCAACAGATAACTCAGGAGGAAGTGGTATGGCTGGATATTATATTTATCAAAATGGCAGTTCAACACCAATTAATGCAAGTGTAAGTACAGGTACTTCATATGTTGTGTCCGCGCTTATCCCAAGCACCGCGTATACGTTTATCGTTAAAGCAAAAGACGTTGCTGGGAATTATTCAGGATCAAGTAACAGTATTGCTGTTACGACAAGTGCAGCAGCTGATACCACAGCACCTACAGCACCGACAGGACTTACTCTTTCGAGTAAAACAAACAATTCTGTGGCAATGACTTGGAGTGCATCAACAGATGCTGTCGGAGTAACTGGGTATGATGTGTATAAAAATGGGGTTTTGATGGATAGCACACTTTCCTCAACTTCAATTTCCGCGACAGGACTTTCTGCAAGCACATCATATTCATTTACAGTAAAAGCGCGTGATGCTGCAGGAAATGTATCTAGCGCAAGTAATACACTTACCGTAACGACAGATGCTCCACTAGACACAACAGCGCCAAGTGCACCAACAAATCTTACTGTCATTTCAAAAGATTCGAGTTCAGTTTCATTTAGTTGGAACGCATCAACAGATGCTGTTGGGGTAACTGGATATAAGGTATACCGAAGCACAACACTCCTTGGTACTGTTACGGGAACTTCATATACTGCCACAGGACTTTCTGCGAACACAGCATATAATTTTACCGTAAATGCAATTGATGCTGCAGGAAACACCTCTACGTCAAGTGCAATTCTTTCAGTGACGACAAATGTTGCACTTGACACAACCGCACCTACAGCACCAACAGGATTATCTGCAAGTAACACAACTCAGACAGGTACTACTATTTCTTGGAGTGCATCAACAGATGCTGTCGGAGTAACTGGGTATGATGTGTATAAAAATGGGGCATTAATTAGTTCATCAACAAGTACATCGTATACAGCTTCTGGATTAACTGCGTCGACAACGTATTCATTTACGGTAAAAGCGCGTGATGCTGCAGGAAATGTATCAGCTACATCGAGCGCGCTTTCAGTGACGACGACTGCTGTTACAACAGCAGCGACAGTTGTTACGTATCCTGTAGCTGGTCAAACTGTTACCAAAGGAGTTTCAGTGATGGTTACCATGACTGCTCCATCAAATGCTACTAATGTAAAATTATATCGAAAAGTCGGTTCATCCTCGTATCAATATCACACAGGAACTGATTCAAGTAGCCCTTATACTGTTTCCTGGAAGCCTCAGAATACAGGTACCTATAAATTAGTGGCAAAATCATATGCAGGAACTACATTGATTGGAACAAGTGAAGAAGTGACAGTCACTTCAGTCGCACAATAAAAAAATAAGACAGCAAAAAACCCTTGCTATACAAGGGTTTTTTGCTGTCTGCATGTATTGACATTTGTACTTGAAAGTGATATAATGTAGCTAAATCACAAAACAAAACTGAAAAATCATGAACAGAACAATAATCTTAATCTGCGCATTGTTTCTAGTAGGAACAACAGCGTGTAAGAAACCAGAACCGGATGTTATTTACATCCAGTTGCCTGATGTGCACAATCAGAGTCTGAGTGCAAAAATTCTCAATATTTTGTACTGCGGAACCAATCCATTGGTTGCTGAAGATGTTGATAATGTTTCCTTTGGTGTTGAATTTAATTATGATGGCACCGGGAAATTTGTGTTCATCTCAACTATGCAAGGAGAACCAGCACCACAAGGAACGACTTATGCCGGAGGTGATGAATATGAATTCATCTGGGAAAAAATTTCAGATAATGAAATTTCAATCACCATGAAGCATTCGGATGATGTGATGCACATTGATAATGGCTCACGAGCGTATGCGATGAATCAGTTTAATGGTAATTACACCATGACTGATATTACTTATGGTAGTACTGCTGCAGTGAAGTACACAAAGATCGGATTTGTAAATACGAATGATTGTTCTATTGAATTTATTCGTTCGAATCAGTAAATGTATTTTGAAAAACAGTTTTAAACCCTCCGACTTTTTCGGAGGGTTTTCTTTTGCATTTTTATTACATTACTAATGTTTTTTACGAGGCCACTCAACTAATTTTCCTGCATCACGTTCGATCTTATCTGCTTTACGGAATTTCTTTTCTGTCCCACGAGGAAATAAAGGAATGTGGTTGAGTTCGACGAGTGTATTTGGAATTTCCCACAATGTTTCTCCTGTGGTTATCCAATCACGAGTTTCGAAGTTTGTGAGATTGAATGGTCCGGCATACGAGCGCAATGTCTTCGTACCGTCATCAAGAAAATATTCATGGAAATAAGATAGCACCAATTCTCGGATTGTTTTGTAAATTGGCTCTCGATACCGCAATACCGCATGATTTGTTTTGGAAATAGCGCCCCAGAGACCGTTTACTTGGAAAGGAGTTACCACATGATCAAAGTCATGCTTGGTGGCTGTCAGATCAAGCAGGAGTGGCTTATAGCCGTGGTATGCGAGTATCGCTGCGGCAAGCAGTGCGCCTTCGATACAGTGAGCCGTATTGGTCGCCAAGACCACTCGTGGAGAGCGACAAGTATCACCGTCGGGCTCAAAATTATTGGGAATTGAATTTACAAAATCCTGGATTTTCTGCGGGGTGTTGCATTTCTTGAAGATAGCTTTTTCCTTCGGAGTAAGATTGTCGAACATATGATGATTATATGCTATTATGCCTACCTATGCGAAACAAAATCCCGAAGAAAGTAAAAGTACGACGCTCGCCACATGGCGGGCTTGGTTTATACGCAGAAGAGCCAATCAAAAAAGGCGACTTTGTTATTGAATATATCGGCGAGATGATTACCGAAGAAGAAGCAGATAAACGCCTCGGTAAGTATCTGTTTGAGATTTCCAAGAAATGGACGCTTGATGGACGTGGTCGTGAGAATATTGCTCGTTATATCAATCACTCGTGTGTACCAAACTGCGAAGCGGATGTGCGTGGTACTCGCGTCTATATTGAAGCGATCAAGAATATCAAACCAGGTGATGAGCTCACGTATGATTATCAAAAGGAGTATTTTGATGAATTTTTGAAAGGGAAGTGCCGTTGTTCAAAATGCCTTTTGAACAAGTAGCATGGTGCTGGTAGCAAGTAGCATGGAACACAAAACAGCGTTTGCCGCAGGCAAACGCTGTTTTGTGTTTTTTCCGGAAACCTTGCTACCTGCTACTTGTAGCTTGCTACTACTTTGTGCGCAGCCACAAATAGAGGTCTTCAAGCGCTTTGACGGC